>CAYITO010000073.1:0-2532 GCA_964366355.1 uncultured archaeon | reverse complement strand
AAATAGTTTTCCCGTCCAAGAGCATGAATTTGCTGCTGGAGTAAATCATACATTTAATTTTGATGTTTCCCAATTGGAGCGCGGGGTGGATTACAATTTAAAGCTTGATCTTATAGATAAAACATCTGGCGAAACAAAAATATTTGGCGTTCCTGGATTTTATGTCCCCAGGGCTGCTGTTTTAGAGCTAAATGCGGACAAGGCAAATTATAAGAGAGATGAAAAAAGGCTTATTATTCCAATTAAAAACCTTAATCCAGATCAAAGGGATAAAAGCGCTGAGAATGTAACTATTGAATTATTTTATCAAGGCAAACCAATCGGCACAGCAAACAGAGTTTCCATCAAACCCGGTTCTATTGAAAATTTAGTTGCAGATGGAATTTCCCTCAATGGAGGCCCTAAGGACATTACAGCTAAATTAACATACAATAACGGTTTTGAGACTAAAACCCATTCAACAAAACCTTTCATAATTGAAGTTCCTTACCTTCCAGCCAATCTCGCTTTTACAAACATTCCAGGAAGCAATGATAAAATAGCTATAAGCCTAGATGGTAGTATTGTAAATCTTAAAAGTGCGCTTCGTGCTGATCTTCTATACACTTTCAAAGTAAATTTAACAAATAATGGTGAGATAAAATCTGACAGAACAACGATTGAATTATATAAGGATTCTATAGCCTCAAGTAACTTCTTAAAATCTGTACCTGTTTCCAACATTGAACCTGGGAATCCGCATGAAGTTGGGGGTAAATTTAAGATTAATGCAACAGGCGTGCATAAAATTTATGCTGTAATACCGCCATATAATTTAACATTAGAAACTACTGTTACTGGAGAAACTGCTCCCATAGAAGTAACCGCACCACACTCATCATTTGGTTTTGATTCCTTTTACAAAAAGTACTTTGATGCAAGTGGTATTCCAATAATTGGATCAGATAAAGTTCAAGATGCAGCTTTTTATGCTGCAAGGGATGTTGTAAATGGTATGCTTTCTACTAGACCAGATATTAGAGCGACTCTTATTGCATATAATCTGCGTGTTGCTATTATAGCAGAAACAGAAGTAATAACTGATATTCCTGAGCATAGTAACTTATATAAGAGATTTCCTGGTGTTGATTGGAATACTCGTGCTCGCGGTTATGGTGGTACATGGGACATACCTGTGACTGTAACTGCTGAAGAAAATCTTCTTTGCAAAGTGAATGATAAGTGGCGTGGTGATAGTAACCTAGTACATGAATTTGGTCATACAATTATGGATTTAGGTTTGCTATATTCCAAAGAAATGAGTTCAATTGTAACTGACATAATAAATTCTTATAACAACGCACTGGAACAAGGAAAATGGAAAAATACCTATGCTGGCACAAATGATGGAGAGTATTGGGCTGATGGTATAGGGGCATGGTTTAATGCCCAAAGAGACAACATATCTGGTTTAAGGAATCATGTCAATACTCGCGAGGAACTCAAAGCTTACGACTCTCAACTTACCTCTATACTCTCCAATGTATTTAGGGATAATGAATGGAGATACAGCTGCCCGACTAATACACGATAATATTAAACCTGTAAAAAGAAAAAATTAATCGATATATTTAAATAGGAAAAACCAATGTAGTCAATAAAAAGGGGTACTCATAATGCATGGAAAAACATTTGTTTATGTTTTCATTGCAGCGCTTATTGCGATTTTTGCTTATCACTATACCACATTACCGCAAACATCTTCTTCTGTTACCAATGAAATTAGCAAGGAGGCTCAACAAGCATTAGAAGGTACTGCAGAAATAAGAGCAGTTACTGGTACGCTTGCTGAAATGAACAATGAAAATTTAATGGTTAATACAGATGAAGGCATCTTAACGATAAAAAAATCAGAAGCAACTAAATACACTGCACTTGATAATGGCATTAGTACACAAATTGAGGAAAGTCAATTACTAGTAAATGACCAACTAACTTTGGTGGTTGGTGTAAATTCTGAGAATGAAATTACTGCACTCTCTGTCAGTGTTGTAAGATAATAAACAAAAATTATCGTATTAAAAAACAATGAAAAGCCAAGTAATTAATATAAAAAAGTATGTTACTATTGTTATAATTTTTATTTTAGCATTTGCATTACCCGTAATTGTATTCGCAAGTCATACTAGTCTGCCACAGAGTAATACCGTTCAAACATTTCAACAAGCGAGAGTTCAACAATCAAGTTGGGAGTGGACCAGCGCGAGTGGTGGTGCCTCTGTTGTTGTTCAGGCTGGAATTTATTGGGGTCCACAAAGAGGCACTGGTGCTATTGGGTTTTGGTACGTTCAGCCTCAGACTCGTACACCCCCTCCTCCATCAACATCCCAAACATCCACATCCCAAACATCCCAATGCAACAACAACAATATAAAAGAAGGAAGTGAGCAATGCGATGGCGGAGATTTAGGAGGAAAAACATGTGCATCTAGTGGTTATGCTGGAGGCACTTTAAGCTGCAATAACTGCATACTTGACTGGACTCAATGCGTT
>CAYITO010000072.1:0-2535 GCA_964366355.1 uncultured archaeon | reverse complement strand
CTACACTCTTTCCCTCCACGACGCTCTTCCGATCTGGAAATAATAGGCCTTCTAATTGTGATAGTGGAGAGTTTGATTGCATTTCATTTCCAGCAACAGCAAAAAATGTCATAACTGTAGGAGCAACAAATTCTAATGATGATAGCATGACAAGCTTTAGTAGTTTTGGCCCTACTAATGATGGCAGGCTTAAGCCAGAAGTTACAGCCCCTGGCTGCCAATCAGGAGGAGATGGTGGCGTAAAATCTACTGTGCCAGTGGATACATATGACGTTTTTTGTGGTACAAGTATGGCAGCTCCAACCACAAGTGGTGTAGTTGCTCTAATGCTTAAGGAATTTGCAAACAAAGGAATTTATCCATTGCCTTCTACAATAAAAGCGATTTTAATTCATACTTCAAAAGATTTGGGCAACACAGGTCCTGATTATAAGTTTGGCTATGGAAGAATAAATGCATTGGCTGTAATAGATAAGATAAAGGAGGATATAGGAATAACTGATGTGATTAAGGAAGATTCAGTTTCAAATGGGCAAACTTTAGAATTTGATATGACTGTTGCATCTACGGTAAAAGTAACTTTAGCTTGGGATGATCCAGCAGCGGCGGCTAACGCCAACCCAACTTTAGTTAACGACCTTGACCTTGTTTTGATAGCTCCTAACGGCTCCTCGTTTTTGCCTTGGATTCTTAACCCAACAAATCCTGCAAATGCAGCAACAAAAGGCACAAACACTATAGATAATGTTGAGCAGGTTTTTGTAACAAATGCACAAAGCGGTGTCTGGACTGTAAGAGTAACAGGAACTTCTGTGCCAAATGCACCGCAAAACTTTTCTCTAGTAAGCAGTCATAGCTTCACAATACAACCCAGTGCAAAAGTTAAAACATTTAGGGACTCTTACGCAACAGAAGACAAGTTTTTTGATAATGGACAAAAAGTCTTCATACAGGCCAATGTAACGGCAGGAGGCACCCCATTAGCTGGAAATAATGTAACAGCTGACTTGATTTTAAGCAATGGAGCAATAGAAGACAGCGTAGCATTAAATGAAATAGGCAGCGGAATATATAGAAATTCTTGGTCCTCAACAGCCCATGCAAATGATACCTACCTCATTAATGTCACTGCAAAAGGAAACGGGACAGGCAATGGAAATACAAGCTTTCATCTCTATTCAGGCTCAGGTGTTTCTGCTTATTCATTTGATTTTAACGAAGATGGTAAAGACGATAAAGTTCTTGAAAATAGGCATATTATTTCTATATTTAAAAGACAGCTAAACAACTCTCCTATTTTATATTATGAGCAAAAAGATACAAATGTCAGTTATAATCTCTTGACCTCGCCAAACGAAAGTGCTACAAGCAGAGGTGGAATATCAACAGATGAATTTCCAGTAACTTTGAACTTTAGTTTCAGTCCAAGCGGTGAAAATCTACAAAGTACATTTGCAAACATGGAGTTGTTAAAATTTAATCCTCGTACTGCTAGCCCACCACTTGATTTCACTGACCAAGCCTGCGGAGTTAATTGTAATAGATGCACCAACAATGATGCATGTGCATCACCGACTTGTAAAAGTACAGGAGGGACTAAGGCTTATATAAATGATATTAGGGTTGATGCAACGGTTGTTGAGCCAAACAGTGATATAACTGCAACAATAGACACTGTGCAGAGCTTTACCAGTGACTGCTCTGCAATTTATTACAAAGCACCAGGAGGCAGCTTCCAACAAGTTTTCTGCAGATGTCCTCCGCAATTTGTATCAGAAACACATTCTGTAACATTTAACATTGGAAGTACAAGCGGCACAGGCACTATAAGAGCGACAATGAACGATGGTGGAGGAAGTTGTGTTGTATGTTCTACCACTGGTGGGGAGAATGATAAAATGGACATTACCATTGCAAATGTAACAGAAGAGTCTTTTGATTTTCTTTCGGATGTTAAAATTAGTGTAAACACAGAGAATGTGGATTATTTAGTTTATAATTTAGGAAATTTCAATGAAACCATATTTCCAAATTCCATATTTTCTGATACTTATGGAACTTTGGGTCCTTCTGCAAATGATGACCGCTACCACTTGCAAACAGGTGTTGATAATTTAATAAGCTCATTGCCCTCAAACAAATGGAATAATTTTGACTCAAACTACTCCCTAGTTTATGATAATTCGACTGCAGCTGATTCTGTTAATGAAAATGTTCTGGCGTTTGTTAGGTTTAATGAAACTTCAGGCATAACATTCCAAAATGTTAGTCTGTGGCATGGAACCGAAGGATTAAGAATAAGGTACAATACAACACAAACAAAAATAAATGACGAGATAAATTATATTCTTGCATTCACCAAAGGTAACTTCCAAACAATAGACCAATGGATGCCAACCATAAAAAGCAACCAGTTCCCGTCACCAAACTTCTTAACAGCACCCTCAGGAGAATTGATTTCAATAACTTTGCTTGGTTTCCCTGTTAACTTTGGCAATTTAGACACTAACACGTCAAATTCTTCTGCCTTAGGCA
>CAYITO010000071.1:0-2539 GCA_964366355.1 uncultured archaeon | reverse complement strand
GTCAACGATAATGTTATATTTTCCACCTTTCTTTGCTATGTTTTTAGCCGGGGTATTTTTTGTGTCCCATATCTTTTTTGCAGCAAATGTGCCATCCAAATCTGTTGTAATCCCAAGATTTGTTCTGTCTGTAACATCCAAACCTGCGAGGGGGAATGAAGCTGACCAATCCCTGCCATCATCATGTGGGATGACATATACCAGAACAGTTGTTTGATTTGGAAGCCCGACTCCTGTTGCATAAACGATTCTTTGTGGTGCGGTATCATGCTTGGTGAAATAATATGTCAGATTGTTTGTTGCATTTACCGCATCAACTCCCATTATCCCACTAACGACCAACCCATATGTTTGTGTTGTTCCCGGCTGCAAGAGAGATGCCTGAATAGACAGATTATAAAATCCATCATCGGGCAAATCTCTTATTATGAGTTTTTCAACCGTGTTAATCTGATCTCTTGCTCCGTTTGGAAGTGTAACCCCATTTGCAAAGCTTGGGGCGCCCCCAAAATAAATCCTGCCGCTTGGCGATGCAAGAACGATATCCAAATCATTTAGCCTGACGTTTCCAGGAAGGTCATACCATGTCAAGGTAATCTCAACTTTCTGTCCCTTGGAAAATCTTAGCGAATAATTCTTAAAATTTGCAGCAGCAGATAACTGAGTCGGTTTTCCGCCGCTGTTTATTGAGGAGTCATCAAAAAATACACAGCGACTTTCTCCGCATGGAATCAAAGAGTTTGACAAATTAACCCTGCCCCAGCCTTCATGAGCATTCGGAATTGGGGGAGTGCCCCTGTTGTGGACAGCCATCCCAATATTACCAACGCTATTGTCCATATCAACAGCGCCGTTTATCAAGAATGCTTTTAGCAATTCACCCGTTGGGACAGTCACTCTCAGGCTGGGTGGAGTTATTGTGACCTGCAAATATTCCCTGATCAATGCAACCATTCCTGCAACATGAGGTGCAGCCATGCTTGTGCCGCAAAGATATTCATAATCATATTGCAATGCCGCATTAGGATGCCTGAATCCCGTGTTCAAATTTCCAGCCACTGCATTAGACCCAGCTGGAGCTGCTTTCAATGAGCTCAGGCTTGATTTTGTTGAAGCGATAGGACAACCTGGTGCAGCTATATCTGGCTTTATTCTTCCAGAGCCTGCCACTGGACCGACGCTGCTCGCATCATCCAAATGATCAGGATTGTCACCCCAGCCAAGAGCCACGGCAACTAGATTGCCTGAATTAGCAACAGTGATAATATTTTTAGCATTACCAGGGGAGGTTGTAGTAGATCCGGCAGGTCCGCTATTTCCAGCAGATTTTATGGCAACTTCATTTAGATTATTCAACAAATATTGATCCACAACCTGTTCATGTGCAGCTCTATAAGCCGAGCCCCCGCCAAAGCCGTTGCTGTTTGTATGTATTCTTCCCCCTCGAGTAGAAGCATTTGTATACCTATCCATCCAATTTTGAACAGCCCCACCAATATTATTCAAGAAAATTAATTGGGCTTTGTAGGCGACACCCCTTATTGGAGTAGCAGCTCCCAAAGCCGTGGACCTGCTCCCATCTCCCAAGACTATCCCAGATACATGCGTACCGTGACCACTAGTGTCAAAAACATTCGGAAGACCTGAGCCATCAATTGCAGCAAGCAATCTCCCTGCAAAGTCTTGATGAATGGCAGGATTCAAAGCATTACAATTTGCCAGCCCATCGCAAATGGTTGCATTATCAAGGCCCGAATCATCGACCGACACAATTTGTCCAGTACCAGTTAATCCAAAGTTATTCCATCCAGTTTGAAGCACCTTGGTTATTCCAACGGCGGCATCCATCTCAAAAACCTTTTCTGCAAATATGTCTATGCTTAAAACTTGGGATAATCTTGAAATATTTAGAACTGAGTCTTTTTTTAATTCTACCTTGAAAAATTCATTTGCCCGTCCAAGTATTGTTCCCCCTTCACTATTAATCTGCGACTGAGCCGAGGATAAATCTCCTATTACCTGCACAGATAGATTTACATTATTGCTGGAGTTTAAGCTTCCATTTCTGTGCATATCATACAATTCAAAAGAATATTTAAAAGCTGGTTGATATATTGTTGCAAATCTTACATTGCTTAATGACTGGATTTGTGATAGGGTTAATCCAATTTGAACAAGAAGTGCATCTTCTGGAACATAACTAACTAATGTTCCCCCATTGCTCAGAATGCTTGCAAGAACTTGCTCGCCAAACCCTTTGTCATATTGAACAATAAACAATCCGGTTTCAGTTGAAGTCAGTAATTCCGGCGGAATTCCAGGGTCTTCATTCAGCGGATCGAAGGCAAACGGCCCGATAAACAAATTCACGTCGCATACATCCCCTTTTCCGTCGTTGTCAATATCCTGCTGCTCTGGATTGTATTTCAATGGGCAATTATCC
Source organism: uncultured archaeon (assembly GCA_964366355.1). Lineage (GTDB taxonomy): Archaea > Aenigmatarchaeota > Aenigmatarchaeia > CG10238-14 > SCSR01 > JACQIA01. The sequence continues at coordinate 96 of CAYITO010000071.1, read as the reverse complement.
TCAACAAACAAATGGTCGTCATTGTCATTATCCGACATTGGGTCAAAAGCCAGAAAAGGGATAAAGTCCACATTTCCAATAATTGTTGAGTTAATC
>CAYITO010000070.1:0-2622 GCA_964366355.1 uncultured archaeon | reverse complement strand
GATGGGCATGCTCGGATTTGAACCGAGGACCTACCGGTTATCAGCCGGTTGCTCCGACCAGGCTAAGCTACACGCCCAGGATTAAACTTATATTACTTACTGATAAATTAATTGCTTGTGACAACCCGAAAACCTATAGAGCTTGGAGATGTAATTACCAGGAGTAGAATTTCAGAAATGCCAGTTCTAAGAAGATTAATGGAACATGTGGAACATATAAGTAATTTGGATGGGGTTACGTCTGTTTCTGTATATCCTGTCATAACCAGTGATACTGTAGCCAATCCCTTTTTGGTAATTGGAAAAGAATCAGAAACAGGAATTGAATGCGTAGGGTACCAAGGAATTTATAGGCAAATCTATTTTATTGCTGCTAACGAATATGGAAGAAGGGCTGTTAGTGCTTATTTAAGACATAGATTTTAGGTAAAATTTATAGAACATTTCAATTGGGCCAGTAGATCAATGGTAGATAGCAGTCCTACAACGCTTCCTTCGCAGGGAAGAGGCTTCGGGTTCAAGTCCCGACTGGTCCATTCACACCAATAAGTCTTTATCTCACGCTATTTTTTATATGATGATAGCGGCCACCAGCGACGTGCATACGCCCAGATTCTATGCCGAGTTTGTAAATTCATTGGAGCAGATGACTGTGAAGCCCGATTTGCTTCTTCTGGCAGGGGACATGGTTCATAGAGGAGAAATGGCCGAATATGAAAAAGTATACAATGCGTTATTCGGCAAGGTGTCATGTCCGATAGTTGCTTGCTTTGGAAATAACGAATATCAGCAATTCCGAGAGGAAATTAAGCAGCAATTCAAAGAAATAAGGTTCTTGGATGATCAAAGCATCGTGGTTGACACAGGTCTTATGGAAATAGGCATTTTCGGCACCACTGGAAGCCTGGAAACGCCGACACCATGGCAGAAAGCCAATATCCCGAATATCGAACGGGTATACCAGCAAAGAATAGATGTTGCCGACAAACATCTGCAGAGGATGGCTGGAATGTTCAAGATTCTTTTAACCCATTATTCACCAACTTACAGGACACTTGAAGGGGAGAATCCAAGGTTTTTCAGCAGCATGGGTAATCAAGTATTCGAGAATGTAATCAATGCAAGAAAGCCCAATTTGGTAATTCATGGCCACAGCCACAGAGGCACGAAGCAGGCGTGGATAGATACCGTTCCTGTGTTCAACGTTTCTTTTCCTCTGAATAGGGAACTTGTCATACTTGATACTGACAAGCTGAAGCCTGGGATAGCCAAGTTTGTTTAATTCGGATAAGTATAGGACATCCTTTTCCTGATTATTGTTATCGCAGCATTCGCTGCATTAGCTATTACAATGCGCAAGAGAAAGAAACGATCAAAATAATTTTTTACTTCCGGACCAAGGAAGATTTGTAAATTTTTGGCTTGTATGCTTTTATCTTCTTCAAAACAACTGAACTCATGCCTATTCTTTTTAAAATTTTTTTTGCCTGAATCATGCCAGGGGTTTGGTCATAACCTATGCAAATAACATCTGGATTGATTTTCTTGATCAAATGATAGCTTATCCTACGCTCGCCAAGAAGTGATTGGTTTGCAATTTTCAATCTTCTGATGTTTATTAAACGGATTTTTTCATCATTAGCAGGAAGCCGGCCCTTCTGCATTTTCACATTTATATCTCTTGATACGACTACTGTCAGAAAATCGCCGTATTTTTTTGCCTGCTTAAGAAAATAAAAGTGTCCTTTGTGCAATAGATCAAAAGTGCCAAAAACAAGAACTTTTCTCATATCAAAACCAAGACTGTTAATAAAATATACTATATAATTTCTATAGATATTTCCTTTATTCCTTTAAAATCAGGATCTCCAGAATAGAATTTCTTGCATTTAGCCAGAATAGCTGTAGCTAGATGAATGCAATCTGAATAAGAAAGTTCTCTTTCAGTCCTTTTATAGTATTTTAACCTGAGATTTGCTGCTTTTTCAGCGATTTTCATATCAACATCAACTATCTTAATCGAAGGATTAATCTTGATGTCATTAAGAAACCTTTTCACTTTAATTTTACCAGCGATTTTAGCACCCTTATACATTATCTCCATTAAAGCTGTTGCACTTATCACTTTAGTTTCTTTACTTAAAACCAATTTTTTACATTTTTTATATTTTAACCCTATAACAAAGTATTCGAGGAAAATCCAAGAATCCAAGCCAATCATTCAATTTTACTCCACTCTTTCTTGCTTTCTTTAATCATTTGTTTAAACTCTTTCTCAGTAATTAATTTACCTTCTTCTTCAAGTTCTTTTCTAATTCTTTCGAGGTCTTTTAAAGAATCTTTAACTTTTGGTAACATCACAACTTCTCTGCCTTCTGGAATGAATAGTACGCTCTTACCTGGCTTCAATCCCAATTGTACTCTAATAGCTTTGGGTATAGTTATCTGACCTTTTGATGTCAACTTAGCTTCTTCAAATTTCACATTATCACCTAACAATTAATTAAAGTAAGGAATATTTAAAGTTTTTCTTACCTTAAAAAGCAGTTGTAGCCTTGCTCCGTGCATCATGGTTCATAACTTGCTTGACTCATTGTTCGACAGAGGCTTTTGAAGCAAGGC
>CAYITO010000069.1:0-2769 GCA_964366355.1 uncultured archaeon | reverse complement strand
CGAATACGTCAATTTAGCTGGCGGCGATGTCCACTTGCGCAGCGGCAGTCCCTTAGTTGACAAGGGAGTAGTCATTGTCGGTTTTAACGACCAAACTTCCCAGCGTCCTTATGGCGGGGCCGCACCTGATTTGGGAGCTTTTGAATTTGGTGGGCCAGCTCCAACACCTGCGCCTACTCCCGCCCCAACGCCCACACCTACACCAAGTGGTAGTTGTCAAACCTCTTGTGGCAAACAATCTCCAGCAGGATGTTGGTGTGATCTAGCCTGTGTTAAACAAGGTGATTGCTGTAGTGATTATCAACAAGTTTGTGTCCAACCAATCCCAACGCCTACACCCACTCCCACACCTACACCAGCCCCTACTCCCACACCAATTGGAAATATAGTAACGATTACTAATCTTGAAGATGCTTATGTAGCTAGCAATACACCTGACGTCGCCTATGGTCAGTCAGATCGTATTCTCATAGACAGCTATCCAATAATTTACAAAACACTAATAAAACCATTAGATTTGGGAGGCATTCCACCAAGTGCAACTATCCAAAAAGCAGAGCTGATACTCACAGCATATGATAAAGGTAGCCAAGTCGACGCTTATAAAATCACAAATGCATGGAGCGAGGATACAATAACATGGAATAACGCTCCCATAAATGATGATCAAATACCATTAACTCCTTTCACCGTTTTCAGTGCTCCGGTGGGCACTATAATTGCAGACATCACTTCAGTAGTTCGAGACTGGATAAATGGGGAGACAACATATGGAATTTTGCTTTCTACATCAGGCAGTGACGGAAGTGATTATAGAAGCAGTGAGTATGTTGATAGCAGTTTAAGGCCAAAGATTGTTATAACTTTAAGTACATCAGCACCACCCACTCCCGCCCCAACGCCCACACCAACACCAGCCCCTACTCCCACACCAACCCCGACTCCAATACCTACCCTTATCTGCACAAAAGACAAATGCGGTCAATCAGTCATACTTGGTCCTGATAAAACATGCTATTGCGATTCAAGCTGTGCTAGTACGGGTGATTGCTGTGATGCTGGATTTGACTACATTAGTGTTTGTGGTGCACAGGCATCAAGTCTAACAAAGACATGTACAAGCTCCGCAAAGGGAGGTTCATGTGACGTGTCATTTGACAATTTCGTAACACCCGGTTGCACACTTTCAAGCGCAACAGTTACTGCAAGCGCAAGAGGTGACTTGGACGACAGTAAGGAAGAGGCTAGTGTGCTTGCTGATGGTATCATTGTAGGAGCTGTCTGTTCTGGTTCTGGTGATTGTAGCAGATGTGGTGCAGATTATAGCGCACTTGCAACATTCATAGTAACAACCACAGCATCTGACAATTCATTAAAAATAACATGCGATGCATCGCCGACTGTAGATACAAATTGTCAAAAAGAGCATGGGCGTTCGTATTCGTATCTAGATTGTCAAGTAATATTGGATGTGGCACAACAATGTCCGAGTCGTTAATCTTTAAAATCTAGTTTCCAAGAGGTGTGAAATGGAAAACTTTTAACTTCCTTTTCTCTTGCCAACTCTTCTGGCGGATATGCTTCCTACTTTGGCTCCGGGCGGCGCGTGCCTTGATACGGTTTTTGATGGTCTCGGCCTGTGGCTCTTGCCTCCGTAAGGATGGTCTACCGGATTCATCACAACTCCGGCAGATCTCGGATATATCTTGCCCCTAGCATGCATGGCATGCCATTTCTTGCCGACTGTCACCCAAGGCTTTTCAACCCTGCCACTGGCTGCAGGTATGCCTACAGTAGCCCTGCACCTTGCGGCCATTTCTTTGACAGTGCCTGAAGAGAATCGAATTAAAATGTTGTTTCCAGATCTTCCGATTACTTGCGCGAAGACGCCACTCCCCCTGCACAGTTTCGGGCCTGAGCCTGGATAGGTTTCCAAGCAGAAAATTTTCGTCCCTTCTGGTATCTTGCCCAGCTCAAGAACGTTGCCGGCTGAAACTTCATCGCCATAATTGATTTTATCCCCAACCCTCAATCCCTCGCTGGCTATATGCAACATCTCTTTTCCTTTTTCATTTTTGATAATTGCAACGGGCGCAGATCTTCCCGGGTCATGCTTTATGTCTACGACTTTGGCGATGATGTTTCCAAAAGGAAAATACTCGACCCTGCCCAGATATCTGTGGCTTGGAGCTCTGTATCTCGGGCCTCCTGCACCTCTTGCCCGTGGAATAATTCGTTTACCCATAAAATCGCATTCTTCGATTAGAATATAAAACTTTCATAGGTCCAAAAGTTAGATATAGAAAGGCTTCAAATATTGCAGAAGATTTAATTTGTGCGTTTTCAGAGCAATGTCTATAAACCTCTTTAAACGTTAGATTGTGTCCATCGAAAGGAAAATAAACAGCTTTATCTTGTGGCAACCCACTAAAGGTTACCGATAATCTTTCCCTACTTATTCCCAAATATGCCTTCAAAGATAAATTATTATACCGAACTGTATAAGTAGCTATTATATTTTCCATTAAATCACACTATACCTAATTTAACCGCAACATCAATAGCTTTGAATTCCGGCTTCAGTTTTACAAAAGCCTTTTTCTCCCCTTTTGGAGTTATTAACGTGTTGACTTTTGCAACCTTTACTTCAAAGACTTTCTCGAAAGCTTCCTTTATTTGCTTTTTATCTGCACTCCTGCTTACTATAAAGACTATCTTGTTTTCCTTCTCGATCAATGCGACAGACTTTTCTGTCATGTGGGGATAATT
>CAYITO010000068.1:0-2878 GCA_964366355.1 uncultured archaeon | reverse complement strand
CATTATCGCATGTTGAGTCTTCACATTGCTGGTCAACTCCATCGCTGTCTGCGTCTGTTCCAGTGTTGGACCAGTCACACCCATTGGGGCATGATTGATACCTATTATTTACACATTGTGTTGCTCCGGAACTGCAAGAGCAGCATGGCTGAGTATTACAGGATTGCGAAGAAGGACCAGAACACGATGAGCCTCCACATGACGGGCTTGGATTAGTGCATATTCTTGTTTGTGTGCCGCCACCGCAAGAAACGCTGCAAGCGCTCCAACCACTCCAGCCCCCATTTATTGGGGAGCATGAAGGTCGTCCTTCATCAAATCCACCGTCTCCAAATCCACCGTCTCCTGGGGTTGGGAGTTGTTGTAAGGTTTGCGCAGTTACCTCAACCACGCAACCACTTGAACATGCTGCGCTAATTAAGTTAACAAAGTATGTCTGTCCATTTTGGATAGTGGTTAAGGTAGTAGTCATAACCTCACTATACTTAGCATTTACTTGGTCTGATACAACAATATCCCATTCACCAGTATCGGGATTAAAATGGAATATTCCATTCACGCCGTCTATAGTGGCACCGAGCACTTGCTCTGTTTGTGCTAAAAGTCCATTAATTCCTGAAGTTCTGCCTTCACTAATTGTTCCAAAGTTTTGCCCTTCTTTTATGTCTTCAGGCCCTTTAACAATGTGGGCAGGACCATCAAAAACAGTAACAACAGCCGGATTTTGAGCAAGAGCTGCTGCTTGCGCTGCTGCTGCTTCCGTTGCTGCTGCTTCCGCTGCTGCTTGGGCTTCTGTTGCAACAGCTGCGTCGTATGCATCCATCAGAGCGCCGAATTCACCCATTTCATCCGCGGTAATCCCATCAGCTGAAATTTGCCCTATATCACTTAATACATCTTCTGAGCTTTGGCCAATAGCAATATTAATAGTTAACAATCCAATCAAAGGAACTAAAATCCAGCGATTGATTAGTTTTAATAATATATTGGATCCATCATTCTTTTTCGCAAACATTGACCTTTTTCTTTTTAGCTGCATTTTCTTTATCTTGTTATATATACTGTGAGCGCGGTAAGAGTATTTGAAGACCCAACTGGAAATTTTACACCTAAAACAGTTACCTTATCATTTCTTTGTACTCCGCTTAATTGCAAAGCATTGTTTGTATCAGTAGCGTCGTAAAACTTTGTCGCATCCGAATATGCAAATGTGACTATATCATTCTCTGTGAGTACTCTGAAGTTTTCATCCTCGACTCTTAAAACAACTCCGCTGTAAGTAGATATTGCACCGACATCACTGCTCTGAACCAGAGATTTGTCAAATGTAGGAGTTAATTCTGAATTATCTTTAGTTAAAGAGAAATAATAAATCGCAAATATTGCAATAATCACTGCAATAAAAACATAAACAATGGTTTTGCCGTGCATAATACAATACCTCTTTTTGTTTTTATTAATATTCATATTGATTCTATTTAAATATTTCGATTAAAATTAAGAAAGCTACATACTATTTAGTTTGAAGGTATTACCCTGATTACCTTATCCTTAACTGCCCTAGGACCCATCCTTGGCTCAACACCAGGTAAATATAATATTTCAAAGACTTTAAGGTCAAGTGGACTATATTTTTGAGGAGGTTCGCGATATACTCCTCCAGCCTCGTCATTTAAGATACTATCCAAAGGGTCGTTTGGGCCATCCTGATCTATAGGGGCACCACTAACATTAATTAATTCATGCAAGATTGTAAAATTAAGTTCTTTCCTTCGAAAAGGATATGGCCATGTCGGAACTTTTGTTGCTACAGCAATTTTTGCTTCTTTAATATAGCCATCTGGAGTGAGTTTAGTCACCTCTGCAGCTCCACCTGCATCATCAGTAATATACGTTGGAAAAATAATAGATAACTCAGGATGCGGAACTTCTAGATATGCCTTCAAAACAGGCGCACCAGCAGGCGGTTCTGTATACCTAAAGGACAGATTTACATTAGTCGCTTTTTCTATATCCGCAGCTCCATCTTTAAAATTCTTCATGCTCTCTTCAGAAGGTTTAATAGTCTTGTCAGTTGCGCTTCCATAAAATTGTACATACACAGGAATTCCATCCTTGAATTTTTTTATAGTACCAACAGCATTTTTGAAATAATTATATTCTTCTTCTGTGAATGTAGGTCGTTCTTTGACTTCAAGCACAAATCTGCTTGATTCATTATTATCTTCCTTCTTCTCAATAATTACCCTACCAGAATCTACTTCAGAATAAATGCTATAGACGCCAGGAGATAACTTGACCCCGGGAATTTCAAGCAAAAAGGTTCTATCATTATTTATGCGAGTTACTTGATAAACAGGGTTTTCTATTATTCTCTCAAGTCCAAAAACTTTAATGTCAAAAGGCTTGTCTGGCCTAGTTTCTCCATAGGTTCCTCCAAATGTTAAGCTGTATAATTCTTTGTTTTCATTATGGTCAAATCCCAAAAAATTAGGTTTAATGTTAGTAATTTGTAAATCAGGCAAAGGCACTGGAGTTGCTGTAGGAACTGGTGTTGGAGTTGCTGTTGGTGTAAGAGTGGGTGTAGCAGTAGGTGGTGGAGTAAAAGTTGGTGTAGGTATAGGAGTATAAGTTGGAGTTGGCACTGGGGTATTTGTAGGTGTTGGCTGCGGAGTATTTGTCGGTATTGGTGTTGGCATAGGTGTTGGTGTGGCAGTAGGCTCTGGTGTTGGAGTATAAGTTGGTGTTGGGGTAAATGTTTCTATTGGAAACGTTCTTAAGTGTAGATGGATAAAAAATGGGAAACGTGTGAATGATCTTCCCCCCGCGAAAATTCTTAATGCGGCGGCGGCGCACTGCACACAAGCACATTTAAATA
>CAYITO010000067.1:0-2966 GCA_964366355.1 uncultured archaeon | reverse complement strand
CAACGACACCAGACAATCTGTGATGGGTTATTAGATATGGCGTACCGATGACATCAACAGTTCCTCCCAATGATTGGATTGTGCCATCTGTATTCAGTATGGTTGGTCCGCAGGCTCCAATTGTTTTGTCAGATTCTGCGACATCCACTAGCTCTTTCAACCAACTTTTATGGACAACTACATCATTGTTAAATAGAACAACATAACCGGCATTGCTTTTCTTCATGGCGTATTTTATTCCAAGGTTGTTAGCAACCACGCCAACGTTCTTTTCTGACTTTACAATCTTGACTGAATGGTATTTGGTATTTATGAATTCTACGCTCTCATCTGAAGATGCATTGTCGACTACAATTATTTGGAATTTGTTTCTTGGGTATACAGTTTTCAAAAGGCTATCCAGACATTCTTTTAGCAAGAGTTTTCCATTATAATTCAATACAACTACTGAAACGAAGGGCATTCTTTCCATTTAATCACATCGAACAGCATGTATCATTAATTTATAATGTGTAGCTAAAGATAATCTCCTATTTACGGAACTATAAGGAAACATTGTTTCGGAAGCCATTTATAACTAATCTTTAATTATACAGTTATGGCTACTTCATTGATTGTTTCCACGGCAGTGGCATTTGTCACAACTTTACTCATAACCCCAAAATTGATAAAATTCCTGTATGCTGCAGGTGTAGTAGGCCTGGATTTGAACAAGCAGAAAAATCCTGTGAGGCCGAGTTCTGGCGGCATTGCTGTTGCAGTGGGTGTTCTGGCTGGAATATTGTCTTACATAGGAATACAGACTTTTGTTTATAAACAACCGAGTCTTGATTTGCTTGCTGTCACGGCAACTGTCCTAATTGCCATGTTTGTCGGATTTTTTGATGATTTGAATGTAAAATCGAAGAAAGTAAAAACCAATGAGGGTTATGACATACGTGTCGGTTTCCCCAGATGGGTTAAGCCATTGCTGACATTGACGGCTGCAGTTCCTTTGATGGTCATTAGTGCGGGTGAGACCACGATGTCTGTGCCATTTGTAGGTGAAATTAATTTTGGAATATTGTATCCGTTGCTGTTAGTCCCTATAGGAATTGTTGGAGCTTCGAATATGATTAACATGTTGGGGGGTTATAATGGTATTGAAAGTGGTATGGGCTTGATTTATATGTTATCGTTGGGTGTTTATGCTCTGGTGTTTGTGAATGTTATTAGTTCTGTTCTATTCTTTATCGCTGCAGCTACTCTTTTGGCATTTTTAAGATATAATTGGTATCCGGCAAAAATTCTCCCAGGGGATAGTCTGACTTATCTGCTGGGTTCTTTGGTAGCGGCTGGTGTCATAGTTGGTAACATGGAAAAGATAGGATTGATTGTATTGATACCGTTCCTAGTACAAGGTATTTTGAAATTCTATTCGAGATACAAGTTGGGCAAATACGCATCGGATTTAGGTGTGGTTGGGAAAGATGGAATTGTAAAATCTAGATACGGCAAGAATATCTTCTCAGTAACTCATGCGATTATGAATAGTGGCAACTTTAAGGAATGGCAAATTACAACCATCATGATGATTGTGCAGGGTTTTTTTGGCCTCCTGCCGTTCTTATCAAGAGGTATTTTCTAACCTATTTTTTAGCAACCTAGAAATTATATTCATTGGTAGTTTAATTTGTCTAGGTGCACGCTTTTCCAAGAAACCAATTAGTCGCAAATCAAGTGCATTATAGAAGTTAAGATAAAACAGGGAAAGGAAGTAAATTACAATTCCTGGTACAATCAGTATGATAGAGAATGGATTTGGTATTGTTGGTTTTACAATCGATAGTAAAATTATTAAAAAGCTTGTAGCCATTACAACTTTTAGAATATCTTTGTAAGGCAGATGGACAGAAACAAGCTTTCGTACATAAAAATAACTAATAACAAAAAGTGTGACAGTTGAGATTACATATGCAATTGACATTCCAACAACAGAGAAATAAAAAGTTAAGGGCAGTGACAGAAGAACAAAGAATAACGAGATGACAATTAAAATGTTTTGCTGAACCATCGGCTTCTTCAGTGCATAAATTGTATTAAGGAAAATGCCGCTTAATCCTTGAAATAAAGCGCCTATTGAAAGAATTTTCAAAAGTTCAACCGCTGGTAGATATTCTGGTTTGAAAAGAATGGTAACTACCTGGCTTGAAAAGATAATTAGGAACACTGCGAGCGGTATTGTAAGAAAAATTGTATATCGAAATACTATGTTGACCAAAAATGATTTCTCGGCACTTCTTCTGCTGCCGACGCTCAGACTTGAAATGATTGGAAAAAGTGCTCCTGAAAAAACGGCTGGGAAAATAAACAGTGGTGTTGCTAGCAGCATTGCGGGAGTAAATATTCCAGTGATTGACAAATCTTTTATTGCTGTTAATATTATATAAGGGGCGTTGCTGAACGCTAAGGATGCTATACCGCCGACGAAGGCCGGTAGTGCATATCTAAAGATTTCTTTCTTGTATTGGAGCTTGGGTTGGAGAGTAAATGTTTTGAATATATCTAGCCTCAATAAAATCAGAAACAAAAGTCCCAATGTTATACCAAATAAAGGACCGAAGAAACTGAATCCGAGGAAGATAAAAATTACTGAAACGACAACCTTAGATATGTGATAGAATATGTCGGTCAGCATAAGTTTTTTCATGTCCTGAAAACCGATGATGATGTAACCTGTAAAATTGGAAACAGATAAGAACACTGCAAGTGCAACTGAAATCAAGATGGCTGCAGGTGCAAGTTTGATTGCCATTGAAAGGTTTGGAGTGAAAATAAAAATTATGATGGTTAATAATACATTGGATATAAGAAGTAATTTGATCCCGCTATCGATAATGGGTGGAATTTTTGATACTTTGCCACTCCCTGAATATTCTGATATTAATTTTGATAGGGCTACGCTTATGCCCAATGTGCTGATAAAT
>CAYITO010000066.1:0-3001 GCA_964366355.1 uncultured archaeon | reverse complement strand
CCAGGTGGCCCGTTTAACACCTACGCTCCGGCACTGCAAACCCCCAAGAGGTCTGCAACACCAAACGGGCATCGTTTACAGCATAGGACTACCGGGGTATCTAATCCCGATCGCTCCCCTAGCTTTCGTCCCTCACCGTCAGACCTGTTCTAGGCAGACGCCTTCGCCACAGGTGATCCTCTCAGGATTACAGGATTTAACCCCTACCCCGAGAGTATCTCTGCCCTCTCCCAGTCTCGAGTCTGGCAGTATTCCCAGCACGCCTACTAGTTTGCTAGTAGATTTCACCAGGAACTTGTCAAACCGGCTACGGACGCTTTAGACCCAATAATCGTGACCATAACTTGGACTGCGGGTATTACCGCGGTGGCGTGTGCAATCAAGAGAATTAACTCCTGACTTTGGCACCCGTCTTACCCAGTCCTTATTCTCCAACCTGTTTTCAGTTGGCAAAAGTTCTTGCAAAGCAAGAACACTCCAGGTTCCCTCGTCTAGCGTTAGCTAATTGCGAAGAGTTTCCACCTGCTGCGCACCGTAGTGCCTGGATTCATGTCTCAGAATCCATCGCCGGGCATCTACTTCCATAGCCCGTACCCATTTTCCCGTGGAAGAAAGGCATTAATTAATCATCTCTAAAAGTTTTTGGTTTTTAAGTGGATGCTTAAATCCTATCAGTTGTTGGAATCTTTTAATATCGTCTTTTCTTGTCATGAAGAGACGCGATTCTTTTTCTGACAATCTGGAAAACATACCAAGTCTATTTAATAGCAACTTTATTTGCTCTAAGAACTTAATACTTCCAGATGTTAAGTCCAATCGTCTAATCCAATTTTTTCTATTGAACACAACACTACCGTCACCGTCAAATACACCTTGAAGAAAGCTGCATACGAACTGTTTATCAGTCGACAGCATAATTTTGGTTGGAACTGTTATTATTTTTGATTTATTTCCAATAGGAATGTTAAATTCGCTATTTACGAATTTCACCAATTCACTACCGTTTACTTGTATGGTGAACACATTACCATTTGAATGTGTTAGACTGCCTCTTAATCTAAATATGTTTCCTGTGAGACTTTGGAATCTTTTAACAGGGTATCATTTATGTTAGCAAAGTTTAGAAACCTTTTGTTCTTGTTTATGGTACCGTCTGTAATTAAAAGCCCCAACCATCTTCCTAGATTTGTGTTAAGTTCAACATCTGATTGCATACTTAATCAACCATCATTTGTTTATATACATTCCCTTCTATTTAAAGATTTTGCCGCCCTTACTTCCATATCGGTTTGTTGGTTTTATAAAGTCGGAATTTACTCCAAGTTCATTACACCAACAACAGCCTGATGAGATGCAGTCCCATCCTATTCCGCCGTAGCTTTTGCTATAAAATCATTCCAGAAATCTATAGCTATGGGGTATTGAGTTCAGTTTCCCGAATGTATCCCCCTGAATAGGTTAGGTTGACTGCACATTAAGGAGCAGTTCGCCGAGGGCTTAACCCCTCTCGACTCGCATGGCAGTGGAACCCAGATAGCAATGGTCTCTGGCGGGATCAACCAGAATTGGCGGGTCCTACCTCTAAAGGTTTCATCAATCAACCTTTACCTTGAACGCTACTCAAGATTTTAGCTTGAACTGTATATCATGAGCTAGAATAAGACATTTCACTCCTTGGCATTTGCGTGCCGTAGTCGAGTCTAAACGCCAAGCTCACGAGCAAAGATATAATATGCGTTGATTGTATTTAAAGATTTCAGAAGGGCCTCGATCGGGATTTGAACCCGAATCAAGGGCTCCACAGGCCCCTACTCTAAATCCCCACCGATAGATTCCAGGTTGAGCTATCGAGGCCAACCTAACAATAATTTGCAGAAGTAATGATTAAAACTTAATTTAAATATTTGCCATCAGGAAGTAGCCGGCAGCCTTTTCCCTTGCAATCCGTCTTACGATCTTCTTGTTTACAAGACCCAGGATGATGTTCGCAACCTTGCCTTTGGGCATCAGCGAGGATTTTGCGATCGAATCTACGTCTTTTAATTTGTCTTCAGACTTAGCCCCCAATGATTTCATGACCTCAACCACTTTCTTTTCGTCGTCTGTCAGGTCTGTCATTCAAACAATTTTATCATAAGACTATTTATTTCTTCCTTTTCAAGGCCGCATCATCAACTTTTCTTAAGTAGGCAAGATTTTTAGAGATATCGACTATGACGAAGAAAGAAACTATGAACAAAATAACCCAGGCAGTGAGTTCAAGGGAATTGACACCAAAGATAGGAGTATACTTGTCATGGAAGAAGAACCAATGCGTTTGCAGCAAGACTACTAGCAGTCTACCTTCAGTGCCTCCGAATCCATGGCTGGATATTCTTAATGTCTTTTCATGCGAGCTGAAGTATGCGGCTTGCAGGTCCCAGATGAAAATCACGATCAAAAGCACGATTGCGACTGGCATGCCCAATATAGGGGAGATGCCTAGGCCGATGAAAATAGATAGAAGTGTTATGCTGTCGAAGACATGGTCTATGTAATTCCCGTAGTTTGGTCTTGGCGTTTTCCTGTAGTATGCCAATCCCCCATCTGTCGAATCAGTGAGCCAATGCAGGAAAAACACGAGATTGGCCAGCCAAATATATACAGGATCGAAGTTTGTCATGTAGTAGATTGGAATTAAAGACAGTCCCAGCAATAATGCGCTATAGGTTAGCAAATCAGGCGTAACCCATTTCGGATACCTTTTGATTATCTTCTCTATAATTGGAGCTTCTAGTTTTGACAAGGGAGTTATGTGTTTTCTTTCCAAATTTCTTTTGGATTGTTGAAAAGGCATTACTATAATTTGTTTTTAAAAATAGAAATGCTGGTGCGGAGATTTGAACTCCGGACTTCGGCGTTTCTTATGTCATCTTTTATCAAAGCTCATTGATAGTATGAGCGCCGCGTTCTAGCCAGGCTAAACTACACCAGCGTAATATCTAATTGTCTATAATCATTT
>CAYITO010000065.1:0-3033 GCA_964366355.1 uncultured archaeon | reverse complement strand
TTAGCTCTGCTTCAGAGGTTGCAATCATGATTTTAAGGATTGATGATGTTGTTGCCGGAAGCAAGAAAGAAATGCCGATGCCTCAAATGCCTCCTGGCGGAATGGGTGGCATGGGCATGAGCGGAATGCCGCCGATGATGTAAAAAGAATTAATTATAACGCATTAAATATAAAATTCAATAACGAATAAACATTAAAATAAAAACAATATCAAACATAAAAATCTAAAAACAAAAGTTTTAAATATAACCATATAATAAATCATAAATAAGATGGCACAAAGCAATAAATCAAGCTTGGTAATTTCTGTGATTTTGCTAGTGCTGATTCTGGTGGCTTAAAGCTGCCTTTACATTTTATAAAATTCTATAAGATTAAAGGTGATAAAACAATATGACATTACAAAATGCTGTAAAAAATGCAAAAATTGAAAAAGTGCCGAGGAGCATAAATCCAACGGCAAATTTACTGGAAGTTACAGTTAAATACGATTCATTGAATGGAACTACACAAAGAAAGTCAGTGGATTTGTTGGTTAGATTAAACCGTCCTTATGACCCTATTAAGGATATGTACACTCCATATATTGATCCAGAAGCAAGAAAGCAAATAAATGAAGGAGGTTATATAAACCCAGTTGTATCAGTAATACCAATGATTAAAGTAAATGGTGAAGCATCTGAATTAGCAAATGTTGTAATGGATTATTTCAAAAGCAAATTTGTTGAACAATACCAATAAAATGAACAAAAATCAAAAAATAAACTCATTTTCAATTTTGAACATCTCAATTCTGTTAGTGATTATCATTATTATTTTGTAAGGGCCAAATATTTTCTGGTCCTTGCATCAAAAACAGCTTGAGATTGAACTATAAAATAAAAACATGGAGGTAAAAAATGAAATCAGAATTTCAAACAATCAATTTGAACGATTTAATGGAAGAATTTAGGGAGAAGTGAAAAGATGGGTTCCACTTTAGTTGGAAGAATAAGAGGAAGCGAATTTGGAGAAATACCTTCATTATATAATGGTACAGGAAATACATTAGTATTAGACAATCTTAATGGTTGGGGTGGGCGAAGATTTGCTACTATAGATGGTGGTGGTGAAATTCACCTGATGCAAAATGTTAGACGTTTAGACAATTTGGTTAATGCACGCGACCTTGTACCGAGAGCTGTTGTTATACCGGAAACTAGTGCAGGTTTCTTTCCAATTGGTATGTATTTAGCTTCGGGAGAGATAGGTATTAGTGCGTCTACAACTGGTGGAGCAGCTTTGCTTGCTGCCTCTGGAATGAAAGAAGCAGACCTTAATAACATACCAGCTATATACTTGCTAGCACTAAGTCCATTAGCCGCAGAAAATTTGGCACCCCTTCAGGACACTGGTCCAAAAGGATTCAACACAATAGCTGTTATGAAAGCTCTAATGGGTGAAGACAAATGTTTTGTTATAGATAAACCCACTAGCATAGAGGATGTTCTGTATGGTGTAAGGAATAAATTGCTTGAATCGAAACCTGTAGTAATTTTATACGATCCAGACGCTTTAAAGGGAAAAGTTTCATGGTTTCAAGTTCCATGGGTACAAAAAGAAAAGAGAGTTAATGAAGGTGATTTAGAAAGATTTTATTCAAAATTTTCGAAACAAACGAATGGAAAAAGAGTAGTGATATTAGTTAGTCAAGAGGCTTCTAGGTACGAAGGAATTCAAGATCAAATAACAGAATTATCAAGATTACTTAAAGCACCGACTATACATACGCCGACTGGAGTGTCAGCCGTTTCACATAAAAATGAGTACGCTGCAGGTTATGTTTATCTTGGTTATAACCGTTTTCCCAAAAGATTGTTGGATGGCTTAACACCAGAAGATACTGTAATTTGTATTGGTTTTGAACCCGGCGAATATTCTCTGAATCAAGATAAGATAAAAGGGAGTGCATGGGTTATAACTAATTTGGTTAATGCTTATGGAACTGAAAACGGCACTTTTAGACATAGGGTAGTAGGAGAATATAATGAAATAAGAGGAGACATAGAACTTGTTCTAAAAAATATTATATCGCATTTGCAAGGACAAAAACTTGATAGGCCACAAATAGTAATTCCAGAAGATTTAAATGAGGGAGCTTCTTATCCCTCTCCTCCATCAAAATATGTGAATATGGTCGAATTCTATAGAAGACTTGTCCAACATCTTAAGCCTGGCACAGTTCTTGTTATGGATGTATGTATGGGTTATAAAGATTACCAGCATGTTACACAAAGACCAGTTCCCGGAGTTCAAGTTAAGTATGTTCATCAAGGTTCTTTGATGGGAAACTCCTTGGGAACTATGGCAGGAATGAAAGTAGCACGTCCTGACCTAAATGTTGTTGGAGTAACTGGAGATGGATGTTTTGCATATATCGGTGCTTCCTTAGGCGAAGTTTCGGATTATGGTTTCACTATGTTTGTTTTGGATAATGGTACACATGGTGTGGTTTATAAAGGTCTACAACAAATTAAAAGAGATTTACCATGGGAAAAATTACTCGAGTTAACAAAAATTCCGCAAAGTAACTATGTCAAAATGGCCAAGGCTCAAGGATGGCGAGGGTATAATTTGAGACATGGTATGCCATTCTTTCAACATTTCATGGAATGGGCGCAGGGACAGAAGTCTGATTCATTAGCAGGCAGAATTTATTCAGGTTGGAAGAATATTTTCAACGGACGACATCCACGATCTTTGCTTGTGCGAATACCAATGTATCAAGAAGATGATATTGGTCCTAATGCAAGGTTAGATAATCTAGGAAAGCAAGGAACGATAACAAATTTATAATCAACCAAAATCTTTATATACTTTAATTTTTCTTATTAATTTAATTAGGGTGGATATCTCATATATATCAAAAAAAGAGGTTGATGGCAATGGCTGAGGAAGATTTTGATTTAGTTCCATACAAGGATATTTCTGAGTTAAAAAGGGAATTGGAAGGAATGAAAGGCAGGAAAGATATTCCTGCAAAAGACATTCACG
>CAYITO010000064.1:0-3058 GCA_964366355.1 uncultured archaeon | reverse complement strand
TACTTTAACAGCAGATACCGGTCACTAGAGAAATTATTAAAACGCAGGCATGGGCTGCAAAATGCAACTTCTATAAGCAGAATTTTTGGCAAAAAAAACCGTGAAGAAGTCTCTGTTATAGGTATGGTTATGGATAAGCAATACACAAAAAATGGTAATTGTATACTTGTTGTTGAAGACAGGACTGGATACACAAAGGTACTCATCAATAAAAACAGGCCGGATTTGTTTAAAGCGGCCAAAGACATTGTGCTGGACGAGGCTGTGGGCATTAGTGGGGTAAGTGGCAATAACATAATCTTTACGAATAGTTTGTTATCACCGGATATCCCGATGGCAAAGGAAATCAAAAAATGTGAGGATGAAGTTTATGCGTTGTTCTTATCCGATATTCACGTTGGATCAAAAAATTTCCTGGAACACGATTTCAACAAATTCCTGAAATGGATAAACCAAGAAACAGGTACAGATAAGCAAAAACACATAGCATCTAAGGTCAAATATATATTTATTGTGGGTGATTTAGTTGATGGGTGCGGAGTATATCCGGGCCAGGAAAAAGAGCTTCAGATAAAGGATATCAAAATCCAGTATAGGTTTTGTGCGGAATTACTAAGCAATATCCCCCTAAATATAGAAATAATAGTTTGTCCAGGAAATCACGATGCTATGAGACTGGCAGAACCACAACCCCCCATCTACGAGGACTTTGCAGAGCCACTTTATAAGCTGCCCAACATAACGATTGTATCAAACCCAGCCACGGTAAATATACACGCCTCGAATAGTTTTCCCGGGTTCGACGTTTTACTCTATCATGGTCATTCGTTTGATTTTTATTTTGCTGAAATAGAATCCCTAAGAAATAATGGCGGTTATGATAGAGCGGACCTTCTAATGAAGCTTCTTCTCCAGAAGAGACATTTAGCCCCTTCATATGCCTCAACCTTATACGTTCCTGATATAAAATCAGATTTTCTTGTTATAGACAAAGTTCCTGATTTTTTTGTCAGCGGGCATATCCATAAAGCAGCAGCCGCGAACTACAAAGGCGTCACTTTAATTTCCGGCAGCTGTTGGCAAAGCAAAACTACTTATCAGGAAAAAATTGGCCATAATCCAGAACCCAGCCGCGTACCTATTGTAAACTTACAGACAAGACAATTAAAAATACTTAAGTTCGGAAAATGAGTCAAAATGAAAAACAAGATTGATAACTATTTTAGGGAGATAGAGCAAAAGGTAGTAAATGCCTATAAAATAGCCGAGAAAGCACGGAAAAAAGGACTTGATCCGGAAGATCACGTCAGCGTCCATCTCGCAAAAAATATGGCAGAGAGGGTAGAAGGACTAATTGGAGCTTTACTACCTCAGATAATAAATTCTGGATTAGCCAAAAGAATACAGGAACTGGAAGATGAATATGGAAAATTAGACTGGAGAGTTGTGCTTTCCATATCATTGGAAGTTACTAATGAAAAGTTCTGCAAATTTGAAAATAAAATAAAGGCCATGGAATCTGGGATAAGGGTTGGGCTGGCTTACCTGACCCTGGGCGTGGTATCAAGCCCGTTAGAAGGACTTGTAGAATTAAAGCTAAAAAAAAGAAAAGATGCAAAGGAATATTTTTGTTTGATGTACTCCGGCCCTATAAGGAGCGCAGGCGGAACAGCAGGAGCATTTTCTGTGGTTATTGCAGACTATATAAGAAAAAAAATGGGCTATGACATATATGATGCAAATGAAAAAGAAATAAGAAGAACGGTTACTGAGCTTTATGATTATCATGAGAGGGTCGCAAACCTACAATACCTGCCTAATGAAAAAGAAATAAGATTTCTGGTTAAGAACATACCAATACAAATAGACGGTGACCCATCAGAAAAAATAGAGGTCTCTAATTATAAGGACCTCGAAAGGATCGAGACAAACAGGATAAGAAGCGGAGCCTGTCTTGTGTTAGGAGAGTGTATGGCACAAAAAGCATCAAAACTCTGGAATACAATGTCTGAGTGGGCAAAAGATTTCGATCTGGATCATTGGTCATTCTTGGAGGATTTTGTTCTTCTCCAGAAGAGGGTCAAGGCGAAGGATGAAATAAATGGAAGTAAGATATTACCTGTATATACCTTTATAGATGATCTTGTTGCAGGAAGGCCGGTTCTGACACACCCTTTAGCAGCAGGAGGATTCAGGCTTAGGTATGGAAGAAGCAGGATTTCTGGCTACTCTTCAACCTCCATACATCCAGCTACTATGCATATATTAAAAAAATATATTGCAACAGGGACACAGCTTAAGATAGAGAGGCCGGGAAAAGCCACAGCAGTGACTGTTTGCGACACTATTGATGGCCCTATAGTAAAATTAAATAATGACAGCGTTTTAAGGCTTGACAAAGAATCGGATGCAAGAAAGCTTTCTAATGAGATAAAAGAGATATTGTTTTTAGGAGATATTTTGGTAAGCTATGGAGACTTTTACAACCGCGCTCACTCCTTAGTTCCACCTGGTTATTGTGAGGAATGGTGGGCTCTAGAAGCAGAGCGTGCAAGTGTGGACAAGTTTGGCATGCTTGATTTTGACAAGCTGGCGTTGTGGCTGGAACTGGAAAAATCATTTCTTGAGAAATTATTCAAGGAGCCTCTAACCACAAAGATAGATGCAAAAACAGCATTGACTATATCAAGGAAACTCAATATACCTTTACATCCAAAATACACCTACCACTGGAAGCTTATTTCTGCAGATGATTTTTTTGAACTGCTAAAAAACCTAAGAAAAGCAAAAATAACGTTGAATAACAACGTTGTAATGAAGCTTGTCATGAGGCTTGATGGCAACCTAAAGTCTATTTTAGACAACATGGGCATACCACATTTGATTGTGAACAATGAATATATAGTTATCGAGAATGATGATGCACATGTAATATCAGAAATTTTTAATTTAGGATCTAGCGAGCACCTCGAGATCGGTGATAATAAAGATTATGATATGTTATCCTTGGTAAATAAATTCTCAAACATAAAAATAAGAGACAAATCCGGTGTATTTG
>CAYITO010000063.1:0-3190 GCA_964366355.1 uncultured archaeon | reverse complement strand
AATTCTGTACTTATTTCCATATTTATATTTTATTGAAATTGTCATTTTGTTTAAGCTGGCTAATAATCGCTCATTGAAGAAACTTAACATGAAGATAATTATATCACAATCCTTGTTTGCGAAATCTAAATGCTGAGTATCGCTTTCAGTTGTTTTTCCATCTCCTAAATATAGACCTATTGCCTCTGCAAATTCTTCATCCAATTCAATTAATTTTGGAAGTATGAAAGGTATTGGATCTGTTCCGCCAATTTTCCTGTACATTCTTTTGTTTTTGTACCAAATTTCAACTTTATCTTCTGGCAATTCTTCTATGACTAACTCTTCCTTGTCTTTAAATGCTTCTTTTGCTATTTCAATAATGTTTAATTTCATATTAACCAATTTCTATACATTAATTCTCCTAACTCATATATAAGTTTAACGGGAGTAGACTTCCGATGCTTTCAGGAAACAAAGTATATTAAGGCAGATTTTGGTTATTAAAAGCTAAATGAGTCAATTTGGCAGTAGAGAATCTTCAATCCGTTCTTTTTCCAAGTATTCTATAAACCTTAAAATATAAAGACTAAATTATTCTTACGCCACAGTAGCTCAGTTGGTAAAAATTCGATAAAGAGCAGCCGCCCTGTATTTACACAACAAGACAGCGGCAGGTCATGGGTTCAAATCCCATCTGTGGCTCTTGCTATCTTTTCATTAATTTGAATGCTATGTCAGCACCCATACCTAACTGATAGCCTAATGATATGTTAAACATCCCCAATGGCTCAAGCAAGCGTGCATTTTTCAAAGGCCCTGCATCATGAGTCTCAAAACCTATGTCAGAAGCCAATTTAATAACTTTCTTTTTTGCATCATCGTAATCAGAAGCAACAAAAACCGAAGGTTTTCCATCTTTAAAGTTGGGGGTTTGCAACCACCTGAGCGAATATAGTGTTAAACGCTTTCACGATTTTTGTCTGGGGAACTAACTTTGCTATTTCTTCGGCAGCACTGCTTGTGAATCCTATCGCTAACGAATAATCTGGTGTTAAAGCATTAGTTATATCTAGAAGTATTTTTCCTTTCAGATCACCAGCGCTTTTTAGTGCTGAATTGATTTCACTATAAGGAACAGCAAGAACTATTATTTCACCAAACTTAACTACATCTGAAATTGTACCGGCAGATGCATTTTTTCCACAGTCTTTTGCGCAAGCTTCTGCTTTGTGTTTATCACGTGACGAAACCATCACAGAATGTCCAGCACCAGCAAATCGTTTTGCCAATGCACCACCCATATTGCCGCAACCTATGAAGCCTATTTTCATACTTCCCACTTCTTAGATTATTATCAATTCTATTTATTAATTATGCTTAAAACTTCAAAACAAATTAGATTTAATGGCGATTACTGACATATTGATTGTTTACTCTCTGTTGGCAGGTTTTTTTTCAATCGCACTCTTTATTTTCACTTTGTTTTTTGAGAAGGACAAGAAGAAGTCTAGGGCCCTGTTTATTTGGGCAATTTTGCTTTTAGCCGCTGCTTTTGCAGCAAGTGAATATGCGCTTTGGCTGGAAGGAGTTTATTTGTTTGACTTGGTTTTCAAATTTAATTTTCCACTGATTTCTTACTTTACTATCTGGTTTGCTTTTATAATTTGGTTGTTTGAAAGTAGGAAGGAGAGAAATGTATGGATAATTTTTGCTGTTGCATTAGCCTTACTTACTATAGTGGCTCTGAACTGTCCTGATTGTATAAAGATTTAAAAATGCAATAAATTATTAGTAGCTAGGGGGTCGTAGTTCAACCTGGCAAATGGTTAATAATCCAGAAGAACGCCCGGCTCCAGATATCATGGAGCATTGATACAATATGATAGGAAATACCGGATAACACGAGTTCAAATCTCGTCGACCCCACTTCTTAATATCTTGAAAGTATTTCAATTACTTCCTCATCAGTAGTTTGTTCAAAATTAATGTAATGCATGCTTATTGCGTAATAAGGTTCTAACGGTTTTAAGGAAATTACTTCATCTGCCATGCCAGAAATTTTGTTTACAAAATCCGAGGGTGCGACTGGGACTGCGACAACAATTTTCTTTGGCTGTTGCTTCTTGATAAATTTTACAGAAGCAATTATAGTATTGCCGGTAGCTACCCCGTCATCTACTAGGATAATTGTTTTGCCGGTCAGCTTTGGAAATGGTTTGTTGCCACGATAGGCCTCCATCCTTCTCTTTATTTCTCTCAGTTCCTCATTGACAACTTTGTTTATGTAACTTTCTTTTATGTGCAAACTTTCAACTGCGCTCTCGTCTAATGCAATAGAACCGTCGGGAGCTACAGCGCCTATTGCAAATTCCGGATCTTCATGTGAGCCTATCTTTCTTGGTACAACGATGTCCAATTTAGCATTTAAAGTTTTAGCAATTTCATTGCCTATTACAACTCCGCCTCTTGGGATTGCTAGTATTATTGCATTTTTTCCTTTATACTTCAAAAGTTTTTTAGTTAACTGTTTGCCTCCATCTGTTCTGTTTTTGAATAGTTCCATAATTTTATTAGGTTAGATGGATTTGAATAACCGAAATGTGATTCTGTTAACTTAAGGTTGGTGGGATTTGGACTTTATTTGGGGGTGAAACAAATAGCTAGAACATGGGCAAAATGAAAATCTACTTGGATACCAATACTGTACTGGATTTCTTCATTAATGAAGCGAAATCGTTGAAGAAGAAAGAAAAATTAGATATACCGAGTAAATACAGGTTTTTCATAGACAAAGTGAAAGAGATAGATTTTGTAACTTCAATATTAACTAAAACAGAAATAGTCAGAGAGCTTATATCGGCATTTAATCTCAATAAAGAGGACACAGAACATCTCTGGAATGGCTTTATTCAAAGTCTGAATTGCAAATATATTGAAAAATATCTTATAGATGAAAGGTTAGTCGATGTTGTTACAAAATATAGAATGCGATTAAGAACAGTTGTTAATTTTCAGCACCTCTTCATAACTATGGAAGAAGACGCGTTTCTTTTGACAGGTGATAAAGATTTAGTGGATATAGTGAGAGAAAATAAATTATACGATAAAATAATTACCTACATCGAACTAAGGAAAATGTTTGGCTAGAGTTTCTTTGCCATTTTTTCAAAAATATGTCTATTTTTCCTGAGGAATTCTTCCATTTTCT
>CAYITO010000062.1:0-3219 GCA_964366355.1 uncultured archaeon | reverse complement strand
CGCTAAAGCTTGCAAAAATGGTTCGCGAAATCAGCCGCGACTCGCAATTCATTTCAATCACGCATAACGATTCAATCGTGAAGGAAGCTGACCAGATAATCGGGGTAGCGCTAAATCAGCAGAAAAGCTCGGTGATTGGCCTACGGCTGAAAGGGAAAATCGAGGGAGAAAAGGCGGGTTAAGGCACAAAAAGGAATTTAAACACCAAAAGCAGTCATAATAACTGGAATGCAAAGCACAACTGCAACGCTATTGGTAATGATAATACTTGCCACGTTCGGGTTTTTTGCTTTTCTTAATGCTGATGGGAAAATATATGACAGCATAGGAAAATCAGCCGAATTGCTTTCGACGAACTCAGGGATAAACCTAATAACATCACAAAATGCAATTCAACAGTTTTCTGAAGTACCGCTCTTTGATGAAAGCGCTTTGCAAAAAAGAATTGAGGAGATTTCAAAGTTAGGTGGAGATATATCTGCGCACGGCGAATTAGAAGTTATTACTTCTGATGATTTTAAAAATAAGCGAGCAGGATACCAGTATTTTTTGAAAGAAGGAACAAAACGTTATCAGATATATTTTCCAATAAACCCAAAACTAGTTTCAAGTGAAAAATTAGAAGTAAGTGGAAAAGTTTACAATAACGAAATAGTTATTGCAAACTATAAAAAAATAGGGCCAGTGACTGCAGTAACTGAATCAAATCAAGTTATCGGGGAACAAAAAATTGCAGTTATATTAGTTAATTTTCAGGACAATCCAGTCCAGCCAATAACAAAAGATGACGCTTGGAATCTAGTTTTTAATAAATTGGACCCCAATTCAGTGAACAGTTTTTATGATGAAGTAGCATATGAAAAAATTTTTTTGGATGGGAATGTATTTGGATGGTATACTTTACCATATTCCTCAACCTCATCTTGTCATGATACTTATTACAAAGCAATTGAAGCTGCTGACCCTGATGTTTTTTTTCCAAATTATTCCGCAATAATAGTCATGTTCCCTTATGCCAATTGCCCTTATGGCGGTCGAGCCACGATTGGTAATGTTTCTATCGCTACTGATGATGGGACGTTTTTTGGAGGATATGAAATGATTAATGGGACTTCGCTATCTAGCCCTTATGTTGTATCACATGAATTTGGCCACAATTTGGGGTTATGGCATGCCAATTATTGGGATTGCAACAATTCCACAATTGGAGAATGGCAAACCCAATGCATTTCAAAAGAATATGGCGACAATTTGGACTTAATGGGTTTCAATCTTACCCACCTTAATGCAATACACAAAGAAACCCTTGGGCTTTTTGACCCTTCTAATATTCTTGAAACAACCCAAGCAGGGACATATTTTATTGAGCCAATAGAAACGAAAACTAGAGGGTTAAAAACATTAAAAATCCCGGCACAAAGTGGCATTACTTATTATGTGGAATATAGAAGGCCTATCGGGTACGATTCACAACTAACTCTCTTCTTCGGCCCTGCTGTATATAACGGGGCTTTATTGCATATGAATTTTTTTGACGAATCAGAAGGAGGAGACACGCAAGTCCTTGACAATACTCCAAATGATGAAACTGTTCCAAACATCCCAAATGTAGTGCTCCCGATTGGAAAAACTTTTTATGATGAGCAAAACGACATTTTAATCACCACCGTGAGTTTAACTGATAATTATCTGGAAGTGCGATTAGGTGTTCCATACTGTGGCAACGGAACAATTGATATCGGAGAGGACTGTGATGGGCAAAACCTTAACGGAAAAACATGCAATGACCTTAGTTTTATTGGCGGAGGAACTTTGGAATGCACACAACAATGCAAGTTTGACACTGCCAAGTGCATTGACCCTGTCTGCGGCCCTAACCACATTTATGCCGATGGAAATTCTTGTTCAGCAACATTTACTGCTGACCATAATGGCTCGGCAGTGGTTGCTTCAGGTCAAGAAGGATGGGATTTTGTAAGGCATTTGCAAACAGGGCGCTATATTGACCCAACAACACCACCACCCCATCAAAGTTTGGCCTATCACCGTATTTATTTGAGAACAAAACCAACACAACTTTTTGATTATATAATTTATAGAAATTCAGTGAATTTTCAGACAAGCTCAATTCCTGACAATGCACTAATTGAATCGGCACAACTTTCATTTTGGCCTGCTCAGGCAGGGGCTTATATAAATACCCATCCAAACTCAAATGACTTTCTAACACTTGTTCGTACTACATTACATAACCCGCCATTATTAACTGTAGAAGATTTTGGTCAGTTCGACAGTGTTGATAACCCCACAGAACTAAGCAACAGATTTGACATAAGCCAACAGTTTAATCTAGGCGAGCAGATAGTTTTTCCATTGAATCAAGCAGGGTTACAAAACATCAACAAAACTGGTTTCAGTGAATTTGGCTTAAGAGCCGGTTATGACCTTGCAACAACTCCGAATTCTGGGGAAAATACCGAGCTTCAAGTATTTCTTTGGAGCGGAAACTCTGCCTTTTTCAAACCAACTTTAACCATAAATTACACGACTCCATTTAATTTGTGCGGCAACAACGTGATTGATTCCGGTGAGGTATGCGATGGAACAAGTCTTTCTTCACAGCGCTGCACGCCTTATGGCTACGAAACCGGCTCACTGGCTTGCTGTTCTAGTTGCGGCGGGCTTGACAAGTCCAATTGCTCGTATGATGTAATGACTTGCACGGATTCTGATGTGGGAACGGCAAACCCTTACTTGACTGCGTCAAAGGTAAGCGGTCAGACGCAAACAGGATTTGGGGCTTCTTGCAGCGGAATTTCCCTAGTCACAATACCTGTCGCATACTCTTACAATGATTCCTGCAATGGAAACTTTTTGACAGAGTGGTCTTGTGCGCGGGAAAGCGTTCCAAAAATAATTGGCTGCACCAAAACAGATTGTTCGCAGTACAAGAAACCGGTTGCAGTTACAATAGACTGCACGCAGTACAACACTACTTCGACCAAGTACACCTGCAGTGCAGAGAAATGCATGAGGGTAATCTGCGGTGACAGGGTGTGCAATGGCGGGGAAAACTGCAGTTCTTGCTCAATAGACTGCGGAGCCTGCCCCTGGAAATCAATGGCAAGTTAAAAGTCACGCCAAACCACATAATGTACATTAATGACCTGACTTCGCCACTTTTTGAGTAAAATAAGTTACGTTCTGTAGTATCTTCTT
>CAYITO010000061.1:0-3236 GCA_964366355.1 uncultured archaeon | reverse complement strand
CAGGATGCATGTGCGGAGGTAGTACTGTATTTTATTCAGGATATTGCTGCAGCAATCTTTACCAAGCATCAGGGCCGTGCGGTAGCGGCGGGTTTTCTAATCCATGCACGTTAGATTCTGCGATACCTTCAAGCGGCTGTAACTGTGGCGGCGGCTCTTATACCAGCGGTTACTGCTGCGGCCCCACTGGCGGTGGATACTGGGCATCTTCGACGTGTGGACCTACAGGCGGCGAGACGTGCGGAAATGGTTTTTGCGGGAGTGGCGAAACCACAGCATCTTGCCCGTCTGATTGCAAGGTATGTGGTGAGGGACCTACACCATCTGGTGGATGTGTCTGCGGTGGCGTAACACAATTTCCTCCAGTGTATTGTTGCAAAGGTGTATCTCAATATTCTGCATGCGGAACTACAACAGGATACTGTGGAGATAAAGTATGTAATGCAGGGGAAACTTATTCAAGCTGCCCGAGCGATTGTGGGACATCAACAACCACATGTTCCTCTACAAACTATTGGTACTGTTATGATCAAGCAAGTTGTACAGGCGCTGGTGCAAAGTGGTGTGCTGGCTCTGGCGGCTCGGGAGGTTATTGTACAAGTTCAACATCCACTTGTCCATCCTACACATGTGACAAATCCAATCCATGGAATTGCAAAATAGAGTCAGAATGCAAGGCAGTAGGAGCTTACTGGTATAACAATTATTGTTCTTCCTCACCGCCACCGCAATGCGGCTCTACTCAGAAATACAACTGTTATGATTCAGCAAGTTGTAAAGGGGCTGGAGGGAACTGGTGCCCATCATCTGGAACATCAGGAGGCTATTGCTCTGACACCTCTTGCCCAACATGTTCATCATCACAGGTATGGAATTGTTATGATGAGGCAAGCTGTAAAGGTGCTACTGGATATTGGTGTAAATCGCTTGCTACTGCATACACTCCTACCCCATCAACTGGATGGTGTTCTCAATCATCATGTCCAACATATACATGCGATAAATCATCGGTCTATAATTGTTATGACCAATCTTCATGTCAAGGGGCTGGGGGTAACTGGTGCCTACCACAATATGGGGGAAGTGGTTGGTGCTCGACCTCATCATGTCCTATATCAGGAGGGTATTGTGGGGATAAAATATGTAGCGGAAGTGAGACCGCGACATCATGCCCGAATGATTGTGGGGTAGGTGTACAACCTCAATGTAAATCAGATTCGGACTGTGTGATATCTTGTGTTAAAGCGCCCTGCCCTGTTGGTGTATGCAAAGATGGGTATTGTAGTTATTCGACACCTCCGCCATTTTTAGGCTATTGCGGCTGGTGCGGGGATAGTTGCACGAGAATTTCACCAACTATGTTCTGCTCAGAGGTTGTTCCGCCTACTGGCTTCAAATGCTTGGAAGAAAATGGTGTTTGTGTAAAGAAGGTTTATGATTTTAAACCGCCTACAACTTGTCCTGCTATTCCGGCATTCAAACCTTGTCTAGCGGGGCACTTTTCAAAACCGCAGTTCAATGCTGATAATTGCATAATTGGTTACGAATGTGTGGCTGACATTGATGTTAGATTGTGTCCACCAACTCCACCACCAACGATTACATGCGATCCAAGCGACAAACTGACGAAAACGACTGACCATAGAGGATGCGTTAATAGTTATTACTGTGCTTCGACTAAACCTCCTATTGGCGGGGAATGCCCAAAATATACAGGACCTACATCATGCCTTGCCGGTGATTTTGCCCCTGTTTATAATGAGAATGGTTGTTTAGTTGATCATACTTGCGTTCCTCAAGGCTGCAGGCAAGAGATAGACCCGAAAACCCAAGTAAGCAGAGTTGTTTGCGACAAGACATTCATATGCCCTGCAGAGGAGCAGAAAGCCCAGATAAAAAGTAAATGTAGTAAACAGGGTGGGAATCCCATAGCATTTCATGATGCGAACGGATGTCAATTTTTTGACTGCAGATTTACAGATGAGGAAATATTGCCTGATCCAATAAAAGGACATACTAAATGCCCGACGAAGACTGAAACTGACAATGCTGTAAAATCATGCAAAGCAGCAGGCTTGTTCCCTGCAATAGCATTTGAAGGTGGATGTAAGATTGTTAAATGCACCCAGCCGAAGAATGATGTTAAATGTCAATCGCCATCGCCCGAAACGAAGCTGGAGTTGGAGAATCAATGCAGTGCAAAAGGTTTGTCTATTATTAAAGATATTGACCCAAACGGTTGTGCATTCTACAGGTGCGGTGAAAATCAGCAAGAAACCTGCGCCAAAGAAGTTCCATCAGAAGCTTTTGAAAAATGCCAGTCTGTAGGAGGGGAGATGATAGTGAAGAAGGATGAGAATTCTTGTGTTGTTTATGCCAACTGCATTAACAGAGGTGACGAGAGGGATACTTATGTTGAGCCTATTGAAGAGGTGCCTGAGGCCAGTGAACTGCTGGGGATTGCATTGAAGTTGGAAAAATTGAGGGTTGAATTAATTAAATTGTCTGACGAAGCTGATAACATAGGTTCGTTTTATGCTGGTCGGGGGGATGAAGATGAGGAAAGATTCAACAGGGTTGCAAGCATGTTTGGAGCTGCTGCTGATAGGGTGGATGAGATAAGAGCTTACATAAGAGAAAACTTGGATTCATTGACGGTAGAAGATGTGCTTGAAATTAAACGTGATATAAAGCATTTGAAGGAAGTGACTTTGAAGGATATCGTCTATATGATGTTAAGCAATAGTGATGAAGTAAAAGATACCATTAAAGCTGGTAAGAAAATTAAGGCCAAGACTGCTGATATAGAGGATGTTGAGTTAGAAGGTGATAATTGTGGAACTGATGGGTTATGCTTTGATAGAGCATTCAGAGTTTGCAAACCTGTAACATTCAGGCCTGAAGGAGGCAACGGTCCAACGATTACAGTTGTTGGATTGGATGGGGATGCATGCATTGTTAAAGCTAGATTGCCTGAGGAAATGGGACCACCGCCAGGAGTTATACCAGGAGTTAATCCGCCGTATGAAATGACATGTACATTTAAGGAGTATTCATTCGGTGTTAGGGGACCGGAGGATTTCTTACCTCATTGTGAAGGGCCAATGGCTGAATTGATGAAACAATTTGGAGGGTCTGGTGCGCATACAGGCGAGGCAGACTTCCCACCGCCAGAAGGAGGGCCTGGTGGATGCAAGGAAATTAGACAGTGTGCAGAATATTGCTTGGATAATTAT
>CAYITO010000060.1:0-3512 GCA_964366355.1 uncultured archaeon | reverse complement strand
ATTTGCAGGTTAATGTTATTTTATTCTTAGTTCAGCCATTTCTTCCCTGCCAAACAAATTAAATCTTATTAGAATTTCATCTTCACCTATTCTTTCTGGTACAATTCCGCTGAATTCTTTGAATTGAAGTTTTCTAACTCTATCCTCAAGTTCATTTGCAGGATAGCTTTCAAGCAACCGCCAATAGTTGGAATAATCGATAGCATTAAATAAAATCCTACTGCTACTAACAGAAACACTGCCTTTTTCAACCCTTTCCCTGAACATATCCTTAAGTTCTTCGTATTCCCCTCTTAATTCCCAAAGGTTCACTAAAAAGTCAACGTTAAATGTTTTTGGTGATATTGTGCTGGAAGAAAGATGTATGTCATCTAAACTAATTCCTTTATAAAAGTCTTTAACATGTTTTAGTTCATGGATGATTGTGCTTCTTACATCAGCATCATTGTTAACAGCATCAGAAGAATATAAAAAATGTGGTGCAAAAACTACATACAAAGGAACTTTTTGCCCAAAAAGTGTAAATTCACTAATTGTTGCAGCACTACCTATTTTACTTCTTTCCTTATAACCATCTTTAGCAGATTGAGTAGCATATTGTAGCTCTTGTTGAGTGCAAGTTTGGTGAGCAAAACATAATTCTTTTGCAATATCTTCAAGCTCCCTATCAGATGGGTTATAGACGAAACCTTTCAGCATCCCAGCTTTTCTAGCCTCTACAACTTCAGGCAAACATCTAAATCTCTCATCCAAGTAGTCTTGTGGCGAAACTTGCCCAGCTTGAACTTGGTATAAACTTAAACTACATCTATCATAGTTGTTACGTCTGGTATCAGATCCACACCTTGCTAATAACAGTAATCCTGCAATTAACCCAAACGATTCTCTTCTGGAATATCTCCGTGTCAATATGCTCACTAAACTCATCTTAACAGGTAAAAATAAAAGGTTAAATAGCAACAGTTAAACTATTCTGTTGGTGAGTTAATGGTAGACAAAGAAGCTGTGATGAAGGAACTAGAGAAGGTAGTCGATCCTGAGATAGGGGTTCCGATAACAGAAATGCAGCTCGTAGATACTATAGATATCCAAGATGGCAATGTATCGGTGGAGTTCCACATAACCACCCCCTTCTGCCCGCCTGTATTCGCCATAAAGATGGCTACTGACATCAAAACGCTGGTTTCTAAGCTAGAAGGCGTCAAGTCTGTTAAAGTGCAGGTCAACGGCCATTACATGTCCGAAAAGATCAACCAGCAGGTAAATGGCGATAAAGTAGAGTAATCGGATAAAGAAAAAAAGAGGAAAGAAAATATTACTTCCCGTGTTCTAATACTGCCTTTAGTGCAACGATTACTGAAGCAGGCGCTACGAAGCTAACTATATTTTGCAATATAGCTTGTACATAGCCGCCGACTACCGGCAACACTTGCAAACCAGCTGCACCAGCAACTAGCAATGCTACTGTTGCCAATAGGAAACCGTGTGTTTCCTTTGCACCAATGTTGATGAATCCTACTAGAATACCTAGGACTACCAACAGCAATGAGACTGGCAGTACCGCACTTACGCTAGGGAGAACGCCTACTAACACAGCCAGGACCAAACCTGCTATGAAAGACCATTCTCCTAACTTTGACATATCTTCGTTTTTCTTTGTTGCCATGTCTATCTAACCTATATTTGGTTTTACAATATCTTAAAAACATAACTATATATACTTTTCGTCACTGGGTGATGGTAACTAGATAGTAATATAGAAGCCCTCGAATTCATCCCTGAAATCCTCTTCCTTAAGCACGACCTTATCGACCTTAGCCCCTATCGTCCCCTTCCTGCACCAGTTGACGACTTTCTCAACAGCATCATCCTCGCCTTCCAGCAGCATCTCGACAGTCCCATCCGAATTGTTCCTTACCCAGCCATTTACATTTGCCTTTTCAGCAATCTTGGCTGCATTATGCCTGAACATCACTCCCTGGACCTTGCCATGTATCACTATCCTATATCTTTTCTTCATATCCCCACACAAAGACTACTATTACGGATGATAAATATTATAAGATTGAAAAATATATTGCTATAGGCATGAAAATGACGAAAATAATTTTGCTGAAGACCAAGACATGTGTATACTGCCCCGCAGCCTCCAGATTTTGGAAGGAAATGCAGGCACATTACAAGTTTGACTATGAAGAGGTCGATGCATCCACCCCCAAAGGACAGGAATTTGTGATGAAATTCAGTATAATGGCGGTTCCGACTACAATCATAGAACAGAATGGTAGGCAGGCAGTAGCTTTTGTCGGCATCCCGCAACGGGAGAGGGCTGTGAAGATGCTTGGTGGTTGAATGGCTGAAAAATTGAACGTCACGCAGTTGATTTTTGAATGCAATGTTTGTAAGAAAGTTTATAAGCAGCCGGGGATGTGTCAAACTTGCGAGTTTATTTTAAAACCCAGGGCTGCGTGATAGAATAAAATGTTATTGAAGGATAAGACAGCAATAATAACTGGCGCAAGTGGCGACATAGGTAGTGTTGCTGCTCTGGAATTTGCCAAGGAAGGTGCCAAAGCGATTGGTGTGCACTATTCTAGTTCAGAAGCAAAGGCTGTCGAGCTTGCTAGCAAAATAAAGGAACTGGGTTCGAATGCTATTGTACTGAAGGCAGATGTTTCCAGAGCTTATGATGTAAAGGCAATGGTTCGGAAGTTTGTTGATAAATTCAAGAGCATAGATGTCATTGTAGCATTTGCCGGATATCCCACTAGTAGGGAAAATTGGTTTGCAGACCCTTTAGATTTATCGGATGAAGACTTGGACAAGCCATTTAACATAGATTTCAAAGGCTCTTACCATTGCATTAGATACGCTATTCCATACATGAAGAAGCAGAAGCATGGGAAGATTGTCTTGATAAGTTCCACGCCTGGAGTGGAGGGTGATGCTGCAGGATTGCAATTTACTGTAGCAAAAGCTGCGAACAGAATTTTAGTGAAATCATTAGCACCAGTTTTAGGTAGGCACAACATAAATTTGAATGCAATAGCGCCTGGAAGTGTTGAAACGGAGGCAAACCTAAAGGTTTACAAGAAAAGCGATGTTGATGAATTGATTAAAAACATCCCGTTAGGTAGATTTGGAAGACCGGAAGAGATTGCAAAGGTTGCTGCATTTCTAGCTTCAGATAATTCAAGTTATATAACAGGGCAGACGATTGTTGTCGATGGCGGGGAAGTTAGGCTGTAGTTTATTACAAAATTACCTGTGTTTGTCCTCTATCGCATTTTAATTTTTAATGTTTCATTAATTACTAATGGAAATTAAACTTCCTTATAGAATAGAAGGCTCGGCTATATCTAAATTTTTTATTTAAAACCAACTATTGTTATTATGGAATTAGAAGCTTTTGCCGATGAGTTTGGTCCTGAGTATGTGATTGAAGTTTATGATAAAAAAATTGGGTTGAAAGGTATATTGATTATAGATTCGACCGCACTTGGTCCTGGAAA
>CAYITO010000059.1:0-3830 GCA_964366355.1 uncultured archaeon | reverse complement strand
GTGCCGTTGAGCGCCATAAACAAAAGCCATTCGAACCCTGATGTGTGTGTTTCTGCAATTATATGGGGGTTCCCTTTGTTGTCAACAGTCACATCTGGATTTGCATAAAATCCCCTGCTTCCTTCTCTAAGAACAGTCCACTTAACAGAATTGTCTGTGCTGAATTCAGAAAGCTCAGGGTGCTTTTTATTTACCTTGAATTTTTTTAGATCAGAGAATCCGTAAAGAAGCTTGCTTGTTATTCCTCTTTGGATGCCTACTGCATGGAGTATATTATCCGGCCCTATTGCAAATCTTATCTGCTCAATCACCTCCAATACAGTGAATCCATCTGGGTCAGCAAAGTCAATTGACGAATTGTATTTGCCGTTTCCATCAGTATCAAGCACCAGGTCAAATTTCCCTACTTTCAACTCAGGCTGCCACACAGAATTGACAGTATCTTTCAGCACACCTTTCTGTATTATTAGTTGTTCTGCTTGGCCTGTAACATCGTTTAGGTTTGTACCGTCCTCCAATGTGCCCAGATTTACTGCAAAAATCTTTGAATTCCATGTTTTGTCTGAGGAGAATGCAACAATCTTAGCATAAACATTATCATCTTTATTGAAGAAATTCTTCTTCACGCCAGTACTTAATGCAGACTGCACAACAGCGCACGTATGCCCATTCTCTTCTGTGCCGCATTTTATGTTAAATCCTGGCCTGTTATGATAATCAAGAACATCTACACCTGGAACGTAGTTCTTGTCATCATCAACATCAATCACAATGTGATAGTTGCCTTTAAGAGCAGCATAATCCTTTATTATTTGCTCACTATTTTTTGCAGTATCCCATATTTTTACATTAAATGAGCCATCGCTGGAAGTTTTGACCTTTAATGGAGCTTGTCTTTCTGTTTTGTCATTTCCAGCTAGAGCAACGACGTTGTTAAAGTTATTACCCACATCTGGAAGAACATAAACAAATACGTCTGTGCCATTTGGCAAACCAACAGCTTGTGCAAAAATTTCCTCTCCAAGAGAGAAATTGTAATCATATTGTCCGGCTGAGTTTTGAGAATCGACTCCAAGTACAGGCGATACAACCAGCGCAAATGGCTGTATAAATGCAGGGTTTATTACTAACGATCTGATATTTGTAGCAGTTACACTAAAATTATAAAATCCATCTTCATCTGCCCGAAACAAGATTTTTTCAACATTGTTAACATTATCGATCAACCCTGCGGCAGGGTTCTTGATAGATTTTCCATTCGCATTAAAAACATTCCCTCTATATTCGTGACCTTGCTGTGTTTTTAGTTTTAAATCCAAATCGTTTTGAAGAGCGCCAGCGCCTCCGGCGCTATTTGCAGCAGCAGGATAATCAGTCCAAACTATCGTTGCTGCTATAGTATCCCCTTTGGACATTCTTAATAAATAGTCTCTTGAATCGCCATTTTTTGTTAAATTAATGCCATCCTGGAAGAATAATGTAGTGTGTCTTTCCTTTGGGAATAAAGAACCAGACAAATTCAGAATACCCCATCCTTCATGGTTATTGGGAGCAGGCCTGCCAGCTTCTGTGCCGGCACCATACTGTCCTTGCATGTCTCTTGCATTATTTATGATTGTTGCTTTTACAAGAGCGCCTGTTGCATCATAACCATGACTTCTATATTCCCGGTAATATTGCCTAATAATTGCTGCAGCACCAGCCACGTGAGGTGTGGCCATACTTGTTCCTGACGAGAACTGGTACAAATCTACATTCGGGTTTGTTCCATCAGGAGGATTAGTCAAATTTGCTCCTGGACCAACACCGGGCTGAGTTGATAGAACGGATAATATATTTACTCCTGGAGCTGTGATGTCGGGTTTAAGTCGAGCTCGATAAACATTGTTTGAATTCAATTGATCTTGCCTTAATGGAAATCCTCTTCCGAGACTGCTAAATGCAGCCATTCCTTCAGGATTGTTATTTCTTCTATCACTATTAATTGGATTTTGCCCAAACCTTACACTTCCAGCCGCTCTTGCGATACCATCTCTTGCCGTGTATGTGCTACCGACACCTAAATCTGCAGCTCTATAACCTGATGTACCCCAGGTTGATGTTATAGACGGTCGATTATTTTCCGAAGCGCCTACAGTGATCACATTTTTTGAAATGGACTGCCAGGTTACAGAACCACCATCAATTTCCCCGTCACCATCCACGCCTGGTGTGTATATCATATCCCCACTTTCTGGAAAAACATCATCGCCTTCATTGGATGATGCTATTAAAATTGACATATCTTTGTTATTCCACCCGACGAGGTCTAAACCATTTGAATTAGCAGTGTATATTCCCTGACCAACATTTTCACCCCAACTTTGAGAGTGTATTCGAATTTTGTTATCCCCACTACCATACCCAGCAGCTTCTGTTATGGCGTTTGTACCAAAACCTCTTTGGAAAACTAAAAATGACCCTGTTGCAACTCCCCTAGCTTGCGGGCTTCCCACTCCACGACCAATCGCAGTTCCTGCAACGTGCGTCCCATGCCCACCAGAATCAGCTGGATTGCCTCCTCCACTTCTGTCAACCGTCTTTATGACAACTCCGACAAAATCTGGATGTATATTCGCGAATACACATGGCACCGGGATTCCATTTGCGCCTGCCGCCGCTAAATTATCGCAAATAGTAGCATTGTCTAATCCGGTATCTGCTACACCTACAATTTCTCTTGCACCGTCCAATCTAAAATTGTTTCTAACGTGATTTACACCTGTAATTATTGTAGCTCTTGCATTTTTTGGCCCTGATGGCGAGAATACTGTGATAAAATCAACAATTTCCAAAAATGAGATATTAATTAGCCGACTTCTATTTAAACTTGAAACAACATCTTTGAGCCCTTCTCCATCACGAAATGTAATTCCTGAATTATTAAGGTAGATTTGCAGTTGTAGCAAATCGCTGGCATCAAATACAGAAACAGATACATTAAATATTGTTGAATTAGAAGAGTTTTGTATTTCGGAATACAATCTTGGAGATAGTTTAAACGCAGGATGATACGGGACAACCGCTCTAATGAGCGGATCACTCTTAAGGTTATCGTAAGATCTTGTCGTCTTAACTATATATGTATTTTGAGGTGTGAAACTTATGACTTCGATTCCATTGATTAGGGAAATTTCTGGTTCATTCTGCACTTGAATTATAAAGTAAGAAGTTACATTATTACGGATTACTAATTCAGGGCTAATATTAGGGATTTCTGTTATTGGGTCGAAAGTAAAGCTTCCAAATATTATGTTTAAATCGCACGCATCACCTTTTCCATCAAGGTCTGTGTCGCGCTGGTCTGGATTGAAATTATTAATGCAATTATCACAAATATCACCCACATTATCATCATCAAAATCTAGTTGGTCAATATTTGGAGTGAGTTTACAATTATCAATAGTATCGTTTACATTATCATTGTCATCGTCTAAATCACAAGCATCACCAAACTCGTCCATGTCATTATTTTCCTGTAGATCGTTTGAGTCTAATAAACAGTTGTCACATACATCACCGATCCCATCTTGGTCAGCATCGCTTTGATTGTTGTTGGCATTGAAAGGACAATTGTCTTCAATAAATATTTTGGAGTCATTATCAGAATCAGAGTAAGGATCAAATAGCAAGAATGGTTCAAAGGACACATTTCCTAGTATAGTTTGATTTATTTGTATACTATTATTAAAACCCCACCAGTTAAATGGAACAGCTAATTGCTCTGGAACGTGTGAAACAAAATTAAATTGAGAATTGTTGTGGATTGAATTGATTAGATCGGAAGAGCA
>CAYITO010000058.1:0-3891 GCA_964366355.1 uncultured archaeon | reverse complement strand
TGTATCCAAAATCCCCTGGAGAGAAATAATTTTTTTCATAAAAACTTGGGTCATGTGGAATATGGATTTTCCTGTACTTTCCAATCATTTTTCCGTTCTCGTCGAATACAGCGGATGTATTATAGAATTTTTTCCCATCCACTTCAAAAATGGAACCACCGATTATAATAACTTTATTTTTCCTTGCCGCTTTTGATAGTTCGTTTGTAGTCGATCCTGGTATTTTTTCTGCCAGCTCAAAAATCTCTTTTCGTTCATCTTGAGGAAAATATGGAGTTGTGAAAAGCTCTGGTAAACATACTATTTGAGCGCCTTTTTTTGCCGCCTTTTCTATATTTCCAATTGCCTTCGAAAGATTCTCCTGAACATCTTTGCCCATGCCCATTTGAACCAAGCCTATGATGACACGATTTCCACTTGCCATTGAACAGCCTTCTGATTAAATAGATCAG
Source organism: uncultured archaeon (assembly GCA_964366355.1). Taxonomy (GTDB): domain Archaea; phylum Aenigmatarchaeota; class Aenigmatarchaeia; order CG10238-14; family SCSR01; genus JACQIA01. The sequence goes on along the minus strand of CAYITO010000058.1, from coordinate 3,439 downwards.
ATGATGATTATAAATTTATGCTGAGCTCAAATCTTCCGCATGAATACAGATCTAAGATAAACTTTTCCATCATTCGGTTGCGCATGCTCTATTTCAGTGGCCTCAAGAATTTTGAAGTATTTGCCAAAATACCCCCTTATCTTTTCAAGGGAGAATAAATTTTCCTGGTGCCAATCATTGCTGTCACTGAATGCATGCAAATAATACTTTCCATTATCACTTAGAATTGCATGGTTTTGTTTGACATAAGCATTTCTATATTCTATAGGTATGTGGTGGAAGCATCCACGGTCAAAAATAAAATCAAAGCTGCCTTTTTCAAATTTCAAAGAATAGGCATTCCCCACTAAAAACTTAATCTTAATCCCAGCTTCTTTGGCCCTACGCTTCGCAATCTTTATCGCGGACGGGGATATGTCTACTCCAGTAACGTCAAATCCTTCTTTAGCCAGGAAAATGGAATTAGTCCCAGCACCGCAGCCTATGTCCAATGCTTTGCACTTTTTGATTTTCCCTCCTTTTAGTATTCTTAATAATTCCTTGTCAGGATTGACAGTTTCCCAAGGGAGTTCTTGATAGTTGTGATTTCTATAAGTTTGATCCCAGGACTCTTTTATGTGCCTTTCTGGCGCTTTCATATATTATTAAAATTATCTCAATAATTAATAGGACGCGGGAGTCGCCTAGCCTGGTCAATGGCGCCAGCTTGAGGATATAAATCAGATTGCTGGTAGGTTAGTCCTTTCGTGAGTTCAAATCTCACCTCCCGCATTTGATAATTATGCCGACAAATTTACCAAAGGAATATTTTTTGATAGAAGAGGACTATAGGAAAGCAAGGAATTTGGATGAAAAGGCCGAACTATTGAAAAAGTTAATATCCTCAGTCCCGAAGCATAAGGGAACGGAGCATTTATTGGCCGACCTGAGGAAAAAATTATCCAAGCTCAAAGACGAAATGGAAATAAGATCGAGGAAATCAGCCAGCAAGCAAGAGACAATAAAGAAAAGCGGCGATATACTAGTTTCGATAATTGGATTCACCCAAAGCGGAAAGAGCACATTCTTGAAAGCCTTTACAAGGGCATCCGTGGAAGTTGATTCCAAACCGTATACTACTAAAGAGCCCGCTACTGGCGTATGTTTTTTCGAGGGGGTAAACATACAGTTTGTGGAAATTCCTTCATTCTTCCTCAAGAAACATATGAGTATAGCGCATTCTTCAGACATTGTGCTGCTTATGCACAGAAATCAAGCTGATCTGGAGGGGCTGGAAGCTATTCTAGGTGCGAACAAATTGGGAGACAGGAAAATCTTGGCATTAGCAAACTTAGATTTTCAAAACTCAGCCGAAAATCGTTCGGAGCTTTTGGAAAGGATAATAGAAGAGAGTAATATTGTCAGAGTTTTCACAAAGCCAATCGGCAAGAATATAGGGAAAAAAGCAATAGTTCTCAAGGTCGGAAGTGTAGTTCGGGATTTGGTGGAAAAAATAAATACAACCTGGCTGAAAAGCTTCAAGTTCGCAAGAATATTTGACAAGACGAAATTTTCTGGACGAAAAGTGGGCTTTGGTTACATCCTAAAGGATAACGACATAGTCGAAATTCATACAGCTGCATAATGCTTTTAACTCTGGAATTTATAAGATAATTATGGAAGAAAAGCAACTGGTAGGAACAGTCGAACACTATTATGTCAAAATAGGAGTTGCGGTGGTAAATCTTGAAAGCAGCCTGTCAGTGGGCGACAAGATTTCTATAGAAGGGACTACAACAAACATACAGCAAACTGTAGATAGCATGCAGGTGGAGCATGAGGCTGTTGAGAATGCCAAAGCTGGCGATGCCGTTGGTTTGAAAGTTGTAGATAGAGTCAGGCCTGGCGACCAAGTATTCAAGATAGTTTAGACAGAGTCCAAAATTTCTTTCCAATGACCATCAACTTTGACTTTTGGAAATATTTTTTCTATCTTACCTTTTTCATCAATAACGAACGTTGTTCTTTCTATCCCCATAAACTTTTTACCCAAGAAACTCTTTTCCTTCCAAACTCTATACTTTTTGCAAATTTTTCCATCTTCATCAGAAAGCAATGTAAAAGGCAACTTATACTTATCAGTGAATTTTTGATGCGAGTTTCCATCATCGGCACTTACGCCCAAAATTTCAATCCCAGCTTTCTTGAACTTTGAATAATTGTCCCTAAAACTGCATGCCTCGATCGTGCATCCAATCGTCATATCTTTCGGATAAAAGTAAAGCACGACTTTCTTTCCCTTGAAATCTGATAGCTTAATTTTTCTGCCATTAGTATCCGACAATTCAAAATCAGGAGCTTTATCACCTGCTTTCATAATATCATGGCCTTGTCTGCTTGTGGAATTTTCCCCTATATTTTGCATTGCCTTTTACCTCTTCAAGCACAATCTGGCATATTTTAGTTCCCGGATATACTGCTAAAGGTATTGGGGAGAGATTTGCAATTTCCAAGACGGTTTTGTTATTAGTTCCCGGATGGATGTAGCCAGAGCTCAAATGTGTTAAAAGTCCTATTCTGGCAAACCTGCTTCTTCCTTCTATCCAGCCGGCAATGTTGCTTGGCAATGAGATTGTTTCTCTAGTCACGCCATGAACCATCTCGCCAGGCATTATCAAGAAATATTTGCCATTTTTCACTTCCACTACTTTTGTAATCTTCTTGTGATCCGCATTATCCTTTACATGAAAAGTGCCATGGATTTTCCTGAAAACCCTGAATGTGTTGTCCAAATGCATGTCTATTGAACCAGCCCCAACTTGAGAATCTTTGAATGGGTTGATCTTTATTTTACCCTGCCTTATCAATTCCAGAATTTCATCTCTAGCCAGTATTGCCATATTTATTATTTTATTAAACTAGTATATTTTGTTAGATAGCATGAAGATTGTAATATCTATTGGCGGGTCTGTACTGACTAAGGAATTGAATTATGACCATTTTTCAAGATATGCAAATACAATAAAGGAATTGGCCAAAAAACATGACATTGCCGTAATCTGTGGCGGTGGCAAGCCAGCTAGGGAATTTAGGGACATAGCAAAAAATGCCGGTAGGGATAATCGGGATTTCATTGGAATAATGGCAACTCACTTGAACGCATCTGTTTTGGCTTCTGTAATGGGGAAGGATGTGCATTTGATCAAATGGAAACCGCTCAAGGAGGCTTTGAAGGAGTTGAAAGGGGTGTTTGGCAGGAAGATTGTGGTTGGCGGCGGATATGATGTCGGAACTTCTACAGATTACGATGCTGTAATTTTTGCAAAAACTGTTAAGGCGGATTTGATTGTAAATGCTACAAACATTGATGGCGTTTATTCCGATGATCCTAGGAAAAATCCAAATGCCAGGAAATTTGACAGTTTGTCCTATCAGGAATTTCTAAATATCATAAGCAAGC
>CAYITO010000057.1:0-3903 GCA_964366355.1 uncultured archaeon | reverse complement strand
AAATAGAAGCAGACCATTAGTCCCTGTAAATCCAAATGACTTAGATGACTTAGAAGTAGCTTTATCCAGTAAGGGTGGTGAGGGCGCTAGAGGCGGAGAAGGAATACAGAACATACCCTCCAATATCAACAAAGCAGATTATATTAAAATCCCTCAAAAAAGAGTTCTTATTAGTAAAAAAGAACTCTACAAAGGAGATCAATGTAAATATAATTGGGAAAAAGCTATATTTACACTGCAAGAAAATGGATTATACATGCCATCGCCTGATGTTTTCATGACACATTTCATGAATGTAAAACAAGCTGCAGAAGGAAAGACTCCTCTAAAAGACGGAAATGGAAGTGATATTCCTATAAATGACGCTAAAACATTATGGAATTATCTATCTTCTACTGATAGAAAACCATTTAATGGAGAAACGTGCTGGACATGGCTTGATGCTTTCTTCAAGAAAGACAAAACAAGAGGAATTTATATGGAAACAGACCATAGAGTTGTTACACAAGGCAATAAAAAAGTTTTGCAAGGTAGAGGAGAGGTAACTTTGGAAGCTCACATCGCTGATGCTGATGGTTGGGCTGAACTTTCTTTTAGCAAGCAAGGATTAGCAAATAAACCATCCTCAAAGAATTCATATGTTCAAGGCTCAAATTTATACTTTTGGTATCCTCGAGAAAATGCTGTCGCGTGGTTCGGCGCGGATTCGGTCGGGGCTGGCTTGGATTGCGATAGGGATCCGTCTTTTGCGTATTCGTCGCTCGGGGTATTTGCATGCGCCGGAGGCGCCAACGAAAAAAATTTAGGAGGCTCTTTAAAATGAATTCAAAAAATCTTCATTCAAGACCATTAGTCCCTGTAAATCCAAATGACTTAGATGACTTAGATGTAGCTTTATCAGGCAAAAGAAGCGAAGGAGATAATACTGATTTTTCATTTGAAAATATACAATTAGCAAATGCAGAGAGATATCTATTTCTTCCAGCAAAGTCACATGGAAGTTATAATTATCCAAACACATTAATTTCCTTAGAAAGAAGCTATAATGGAAAGAACTGGTTTGACACTCATAAACTCCTTGCTGCAGAAGGTTCATATATGCCAACAATACGGCAATTTGTAGATTTTATTAAGTTACTAAAATCAGGCAAAGCTCTAAATGGAAAAGGACAGCCCTTGAGCGCTTCTGTTATCGCTGGCACTTTAGATGATATATTTAAGCTAGGTGATTACAGGGGAAGATGGCTTGACGCAGATTTCAAGATAGTGAATGGAATACTTCATATAAATTATAATCATTCACTGAATGCAAAAGGCGAAATAATCCCTTCAAAGAGCGAACCCTTGCTTGCTTCTACTTTAATGAGTGATAGAAAACCAGGTATTGATTTAGAGGATTGGATAAATAGGGCAACAGCTCAAGGCCTCCCTTCAAGTGATGTTAAGCAAGGAGATATTTGGTATTGGCATTCAGGAAGTGATAATAACTCTGTCGCGGGGTTCGACGCGTATTCGGACAGGGCTGGCTTGATTTGCGGTGAGTATCCGTCTTGTGCGGATTCGTCGCTCGGGGTAAACGCGGCGAAAAAAATTTTAGGAGGTAAATAATGGCAGCTCAATCATTAGATATTAAAGTAGATGAAGCATGGGGCAGTGCACTGAAGAGTTGGAACTCTCCATCAGTGCCGTATGTTATTATAGCAAAAAATAAAGAAGAATTAGAAAATCTGGGAGAAATTGGAAGAGCATTAAGAGGAGAATTAGCATTCATGAAATTCCCTGAATTTCAAACATATATGAATCTAGAGGGCATTGCTGAAAAATTTCCCGAACATCCACAGAGAGGGACAAACGCAGTAACTGCTCACGAAGTAGGTCATAGATTCTGTCCATATGACAGCATAACTATTATTATATTAAATAATGCTGTCAAGAAAGCACTACAATCTGAAAAATTGCCTTATAGTCCTGAAATCGCTGCAAAAAACGCCTTAAATTTATTTTCTGACATGTGTATAAACACTCGTCTTACTCAAAGAGGAAATGAAGATATTGTTTGGGCATACAAAGAATTAAGCAAGGGAGAATGCGATAGCAAATTATGGAGAGTATATGCCAAAAGTATGGAAACTGCATGGGGTAAACAGATATTACCCAAAGATGCTATATTGAGTCAAGAGGAAGATAATGCATCCCAAGAACTTGCCACATTGTTCCAAGACAATTATTTTGACAGAACTACTTGGAAGGATAATGCTGTTCGTTATGCAAAGATCATCAGCAAATTTATGGAAAACGAGAAGAAAGACGGGGAAAGTGGATTTGATGATAATTGCGGCAATAATCTGCCGAAAGAATTAGATAAGAAAACAGCGCAGGAATTAGCAAAAAGACTTGCTCAAATTGGAAGCGATGGCTTGCCGAAAAATCCACAAGGCATGAAGGAATTTCAAGAAATCATGGCAGGATATGGACAAGGAGATGCAAAGCATGCAAGCATTCAATTTTATGATATGCTTTCAAGGTCATATGAAGTAAGGTTTGCCACACGGCCATTTGGCAGACCAAGAATTAATCCGTTCCAGCCAATAAAATGGACTCCTTCTATGGGAGCAGAGAAATTAGATGTGGATTATTCTGTACAAACTGGAGGGAGAATCATCCCGGGAGTCAACACTTACGCATGGAATACTCGCAAGCGTCAAGCTTTTGGAGGCTTAGAAGAAGTTGTTCCTAATTTAGATTTATATTTAGACACTTCTGGAAGTATGCCTAATCCTATTGAACAAATTAGTTTGCCTGTTTTGGCAGGGTTTGTGGTTGCAAAAAAGGCTCATAAGAAGGGAGCAAAGATAAGGTCTACGAATTTCAGTGGAGAGAAACAATGCTCCACACAAGAATTTACAAGAGATTTAAATGCTATTTTTGAAAATTTAGTCATACATTATAATGGCGGAACTGTTTTTCCAGCAGATAAGTTACTCGAAGGAGAAGATCCTAAACAGGTTTTAGTAATTTCAGATACTTTCTTAGGCAATGAAACTGAAGCCGCAAACTCCATTACCCAACTACGCCAAAGAAACAAAGGAAATAAAGTAACTATATATGAAATTAGCTCAAGCAAGCACGGAGATTATTTACGAAGTGCAGGAGCTGAAGTGATTAGTGGAACAACTACTGAAATATTCAAAAAGGCAATAGGCAAATGCGAGGAGGCTCTTTAAAATGAGTTCAAACAATCTTCATTCAAGACCATTAGTCCCTGTAAATCCAAATGACTTAGATGACTTAGATGTAGCTTTATCAGGCAAAAGAAGCGAAGGAGATAATACTGATTTTTCATTTGAAAATATACAATTAGCAAATGCAGAGAGATATCTATTTCTTCCAGCAAAGTCACATGGAAGTTATAATTATCCAAACACATTAATTTCCTTAGAAAGAAGCTATAATGGAAAGAACTGGTTTGACACTCATAAACTCCTTGCTGCAGAAGGTTCATATATGCCAACAATACGGCAATTTGTAGATTTTATTAAGTTACTAAAATCAGGCAAAGCTCTAAATGGAAAAGGACAGCCCTTGAGCGCTTCTGTTATCGCTGGCACTTTAGATGATATATTTAAGCTAGGTGATTACAGGGGAAGATGGCTTGACGCAGATTTCAAGATAGTGAATGGAATACTTCATATAAATTATAATCATTCACTGAATGCAAAAGGCGAAATAATCCCTTCAAAGAGCGAACCCTTGCTTGCTTCTACTTTAATGAGTGATAGAAAACCAGGTATTGATTTAGAGGATTGGATAAATAGGGCAACAGCTCAAGGCCTCCCTTCAAGCGATGTTAAGCAAGGAGATATTTGGTATTGGCATCCAGGAAGTGATAATAACTCTGTCGCG
>CAYITO010000056.1:0-4101 GCA_964366355.1 uncultured archaeon | reverse complement strand
TATTCTGTGATTTTAATGAAAAAAATTGCAAATATAAATAAGTAAATCAAACTACAAAATAATTGATATCATGACGACAAAGATAATAGAATACGAAAAACCTAAGCTGAAGAACCCTATTTTTATTGAAGGCCTGCCTGGAGTCGGGAATGTGGGGAGGATAGCTGCAGGCTATATGGTGGAGGAATTGGGTGCGAAGAAGTTCGCCGAGCTTATCTCATCTCATTTCATGCCTTTTGTCTTGATGCACCAGTCGTCTGCTGTTCATATGCTGAAGAACGAATTCTACTATTTGAAGGCTTCTGGAAAGAACCAGAGGGATTTGATACTTTTGATCGGAGACAGCCAGGCTGCAGATGCAGAAGGGCACTATGAGGTTGCTGATGAAATCCTCAAGTATGTAAGCAAATTTGGTGTGAAGGAACTGTTCACTTTGGCGGGATTGTCGATAGGCGAACAAAATGCAAAGCCGAAAGTGATTGGTGCTGTAAGTGATGCCGAGCTTGTGAAGAAATATTCCAAATACGGAATAGATTTTAGCGCGGGCAGCAAGGTTGGGACAATCGTCGGAGCTTCTGGGTTATTGTTGGGTTTGGGCAAGTATTATGACATCAAAGGTGTAGGCCTGCTTGGCGAGACGGTTGGATTTCCGATTATTCCTGATCCGCGATCGGCTGAAGAGGTTTTGAAAGTTCTGACAAAGATACTCAACATTAAATTAGATACAAGCAAGCTCGACAAGAAAGTGAAGGAAATGGAGGATTTCATCAAGAAAATACAGGATGTTGAGAGAAGGGCAATGTCGCAGATGATGAGGGGACCTGGCGAAGCGAAGCCGGGCGACGAGAAGGAAAAGCTTACCTACATTGGTTAAAATACCAGTTTTTCCTCGAGTATGGCTGCTTGTCCCCCAGACTTTTTAATGAGAGTCGCAAGTTCTATTAAGTCTTGTAATTTGCCTGATTTCCAAACAGAATGTTGAACCATCTTAGCACCAAGTTTATTTAAATCTCTCCAAACTTTCACTTCTACTTTGTGCTCTTCTCTAGGTATGTCGAACATTAAAACAAATTCTTTCATATATGTGATACGTATCACATCAATATAAACTTTTCTATTCTGCAAAACAACAGAAATTAGACAAACATGGCTGAACTTCTTGGAATTTTATTTGCATTGATTGCTGCCCTAGCTTGGGGTTCAAGCCTTGTGCCATTGAAGCTTGCTGGAAAAGTTGACGACATACAATTTAGCACATTCATAGCTTTTGGGATTTTTCTATCGACACTGATAGCTATGCCCTTTCTAAATTTTTCATCGGCTTTCAGTTTTTATGGATTTATTTCTGGCGTCATGTGGGTACTTGGAAATCTATTGACCATAATTTCAATTAGATTAATTGGATTGTCGAAAGTTGCACCTATCGTTGGAGCTGCGATTATTTTGGTTTCATTTTTGTGGGGTATTTTCTTCTTTAATGAGCAATTGACATCAACAATTCTTGCATTAATAGGAATAATTCTTCTAATTTTGGGCTTACCTCTTATAGTATCTGGAAGGGAAGAGAAAAGTAATAGTTCAAACAAAGCAATTATTTATTCTTTAATAGCCGGGATAATTTTCGGCTCATACATTACACCTTTGAAATTGTCGGCCTTACAGCCAATGGAATATATTTTTTCCATGGCATTGGGAATTCTAGTCACAGGCGGCGTGGTTTACCTATTATCACTTTACACAAGGAAACAAAAATCGAATTATGAGAAAATGCTTAACGGCTTGTTATCAGGCGTCTTATGGAGTGTTGGTAATCTGGCAAGTCTTTTTGCAATTAACTTACTTGGATTGAGCATAGGGCTTCCATTGACGCAAATGCAGCTTTTGGTTGCAGTCTCATGGGGAATATTTTACTTCAAAGAAGTCAGTGATAAGCGTATTATTATAAAAATCATTCTGGGCGCAATATTGCTGGTATCTGGGGCAGCACTGCTCGCATTCGCAAAATAATCTTTAAAAGCGTTCTATTGCAATAATTAAGATATGTCGACGAAGCTCCTGATTCCGCGGGAAGAATACTTAGCGTCAGGAATCCACATAGGCATGAAGCAGAGAACTGCGCAAATGAAAGATTTCATCTATAAAATCAGGCCGGATGGCTTGGCGGTTCTGAATTTGCAAAAAGTTGACGAAAGGATCAGGACAGCTGCGAAATTTCTGTCAAAATTGCAAAGAGTCTTGATTGTCAGCAGGAAGCCGATTGCAATCGATTCTATCAAAAAGTTCGGCGAGGTAATTAATGCGAAAGTTGTTTCCAAGAGGTTCATGCCCGGGACTTTGACAAATCCGCGATACAAAAACTATTTTGAAGCTGAGGCCGTAGTAATTGTTGATCCACTGGTTGATTATCAGGTGCTGAAGGAAACGGTGAAAGCGCGAGTGCCTCTGGTTGCAGTCTGCGATACTTTCAATGAAACGCGTGATATCGATGTCATCATACCTGCAAACAACAAAGGAAAGAAGGCTGTGGCTACTTTATTCTGGCTTCTTGCAAGAGAAATACTAAAAGAAAGAGGAACTATTAAGTCTGATGAAGAATTCAACTACAAAGTTGAGGATTTTGGCGGTAAGGAATAAAAAAATTCTGTAACTACAGACAAGTCATTCCTATTCTTCAACACAACCTTTCAATTGACGAAAAACCTTTATATACTAACCTTAAAATTGTATTTCATGGTTGTGAAAACCACAACCTATTGTGTTTAAAAGCCTCTAAAGTAATAGAAATTTATGCAGTGTCCATATTGTCAAAGCGGCAAGATAAGGGTAGTAGACAAGAGGGAAAGCGACGAAAAGAGCATTCGAAGGCGAAGGGAATGCCTGAAATGCAAGAAGAGGTTTACGACATATGAAAGGATTGAGACGCATCCGTTGATTGTAATAAAGCGTGACGGCAGAAGGGAGACTTTTGACAGGGGCAAGTTGCTGAAAGGAATAACGCTTGCGTGCGGCAAACGGCCCGTGTCGCAAGAAGAGATTGAAAAAACCGTGGATGAAATCGAAGCTGAACTGAGAAACATGGATTCAACAGAAATAAAAAGCAGGGCAATAGGGGAGCTGGCTATGGAGAAATTAAAGGCGCTGGACGAGGTTGCATACATAAGATTTGCCTCGGTCTACAGGCAATTCAGAGGATTGCAACATTTTGAAAAAGAATTGAAGGAATTGAAGAGGCGGTAGAGATGGTTGATGGATTGTTAAGTGGGAAAGTAGAATTAATCGGCACTAAAGGGTTGAGAATTCCAAGACTTTGGACTAAGGAGGGTGGAAATGTTTTTGACAGGTTCGAGTGGGAAAGAAGATCGTCTGCCATAAGAAATCCTGATGGCTCTGTTGTTTTTGAGATGCACAACATCGAGATTCCGAAATTCTGGAGCCCGAATGCTTTGGATATACTCGCGCAGAAATATTTCAGGAAAAGAGGAGTTCCGCAATTCGATAAAGACGGCAAGCAGTTGCTTGATTCATTTGGAAATCCTGTTCTTGGCGCGGAGACATCGTTAAAGCAGGTAGTTAATAGATTGGCTGGATGCTGGACTTATTGGGGAAAGAAGTATGGTTATTTTGCTTCGGAAGAAGATGCACAAGCGTTTTATGACGAATTATCCTTCATGCTTATAGCACAAATGGCTGCACCAAATTCACCTCAATGGTTTAACACTGGATTGAATTGGGCCTATGGAATCACAGGACCTGCGCAAGGACATTACTATGTTGATTCTGATACGAAACAATTAACACGATCTCCAGATGCTTATTCGCACCCAGCTCCACATGCGTGCTTCATACAGCCAATTAAAGATGATTTGGTCAATGAAGGAGGAATAATGGATCTTTGGGTCAGGGAAGCAAGGATATTCAAATACGGAAGTGGAAGTGGGACTAATTACTCAACAATAAGAGGCAAAGGCGAGTATTTATCGGGAGGGGGAATGTCTTCTGGTGTTATGTCATTTTTGAGAATCGGTGACCAGACAGGAGGGGCGATAAAATCCGGCGGCACAACAAGGAGGGCTGCGAAGATGGTTGTTCTGAACATCGACC
>CAYITO010000055.1:0-4364 GCA_964366355.1 uncultured archaeon | reverse complement strand
CTACAAATGATTCAAGTTCTGCAGAAAAGCGAGAAAGTTTTTCTTTTAGTCAATGATAATAAATGGGAAGAAAGTGTAAGAGATAAATTCGAATCGAATGGCGTGAAAACGAAAAATGTAGTTTTTCACAGAATAAAAAGTGTGGATGTTTGGACGAGAGACTATGGTCCAATTTTTATAAAACATAAAAATGGTGAAGTGGCAGCAACGAAATGGATTTTCAATGCATGGGGAGACAAATACGATGAGCTGAAACCCGACAACAACACCGGTGAAGAAATTGTTAAAGTATCAAAGGCCAAAGTTTTTACTCCAGATATGATATTGGAAGGCGGTTCGATAGATGTCAATGGAAAAGGCACTCTTCTAACCACAGAGGGGTGCCTGCTAAACAAGAATCGAAACCACAAATTAAATAAAACTCAGGTTGAAGAATATTTGAAGAATTATCTTGGCGTGGAAAATTTTATTTGGCTCAAAGAAGGTATAGCTGGTGACGATACGGATGGTCATGTTGATGACATAGCAAGGTTTGTTAATGAGAACACTGTTGTATGTGCATTTGAAGATAATCCAGGTGATGAAAACTATGTAGCTTTAAAGAGAAATTTAGAATTGCTCGGAAAGAGCAAAGATCAGGATGGAGATAGATTAAACGTTGTCAAGTTGCCGATGCCGGGAAAAGTGACCTATGAACAAGGCAGACTGCCGGCAAGCTATGCGAACTTTTACATAGCAAATAAATCAATCCTGCTTCCGATATTCAATCACAAGAATGACAAATTGGCAATTGGCATATTACAGAATCTCTTTCCAAAAAAAAATATTGTTCCGATTTATTGCACGCCTTTAACATACGGCTTTGGTGCAATCCATTGCGTCACGCAACAGCAACCATTGCATGGTTAATCTTAAAGTATCCGAAAATGAATTGATTTTAGAACCAGATGAAAGACCATACTTGCATGCAGTGCCATAAGGAATTTACATCAATGCCCTTTACCTGCAAATTCTGCGGGTCAAGATATTGCATTGACCATCAATTGCCAGAGAATCATAATTGCATTGGACTGGTGATGGCTAAAGAAAAGCAGTTGGAATCTTTGAAAAGTGGCAATTCTGATAAACCTGCAGAATATTTTTATGACAGATGGGGAAAGACGCAAGTTAGAATATTTTACTATGCAATACTTGCGGCAATTACGATGCTTGCAATTTTTTTCATCGCACAAATATTGGCTTAGACATCAAAAATGTATTCGACTTCCTCGTTTGCAGTCGCAGTTCCTGCCCTAATCTTTATACTTCCACTGATGCTAGATGGAACATCTTTGAACAAAAGATACCCGGTTGCTGCACTGCCGCCTTTTACATTTGCAGTCTTTAGCGTACTTTGGACGTCTGGCGTATATGAATTTCCTCCGACTGTCAATTTCCCAGTCGAAGCCTTGAATTCTGTCTCCACAGCAAATTTATTCTTGACTGATATGTCAGCCCTGTAATAAATTTTTTCATCGCTGCCTTCAACTTTGGTATAGAAACCAATCCTGACAAGTGTAACATCGAACGCGTATTTGGAAACTGTTTTGCCCACAGCAGTGGCAGACTTTATATAATCATTTTCGTTCATTGCTTCCAATTCGGAAAGTGTATATATTGGGACATCAACGCTGGAATTGCCGGTTATTTCCGTGCCTTCATCAGGTACGAAACTTATGAGTGCAGTTCCGCTGCTTGCGACGGTCTTATTCACTTTTGAAACCTCGATTGTTTTAGTATAACCGGCTGATGTGAAATCCGAATCGCTTACATCAAAACTTTCCTCGTATAAAACTTTGCTTGATTGGTCAACAATTTTAAGCTTTGTGCTTCCGCTTGCATTTAATTTCGTAGAATCCTTGTCAACCAGCGAAAAACTTAAAGTGTAATTCTCTCCGCTTCTTGAAACCGAAAAGTCCGTTATAGTAGTTGGTACGTTGGGCACTTCCAATTTGGTAACCGCGCTGGATGTGGTGCTTTGATTGGCTGGCGATGGGAACTGGAAACTAGGCAATGTGAAATTGAAGTTGGGACCTGAAATTATCACATAAGTCACGCCGATTCCTGCGACAAAAGCCAAGCCTACGAAAAGAGGCAATTTATGTTTATACAGGAGATGCATGAGAGATTTTATCTGGTTCCCAATCGCTGCGAAGAAAGTCCCTATGCCACTTGCGAATTTCTTTGTGCCGGAAGAAGGAGCCGTGCCTCCCCTATAGCCAGATTGGATCTGACCTGATTTTCTTATGGAATTTATCAAGACTACAGACAGTACTATGTAGACAACACCGACGGAAATAAAGATGTAAGGCAGATAAACCTCAAAGATTTTTAACTGGGCAAGGCCAAAAGCCAGATACGCTGTGGCTATACCGATTAATCCAATGACAATTCCATACAAGCCTAGCTTCTCGCTTGCAAGTGTACTATCGTGCCTGTCAGCCATAGCCTCGTTCCTTAATTAAATTTGGTGAGAATACGATTTATTTATATGCTCCCCGCGGGATTTGAACCCGCGTATGCCGATTGTATTTCTACAATTTGCAGCCTTGCCCTGCTTTCATCTTTTATCAAACCTTTCTGAGACGAAGCTCGAAAGGGCTTTGGACGAGTTCTCACTCTGAGTCCTTGACCGGGCTAGACGAGGGGAGCATAAACCTATGTTTATGATAGGGATTATTGAAGTTTATATCATTGAAATACTTTTCTATCATAAATTTCGAACCTATGAAGATTTGAGAACCATGATTAATTCTCCGATTCCACTTTGAAGTATTAAATCCTAAAATCGCCATAGCCTTGGAAAAAGATTCTTGCAGAGCAGGTATTTGTGATATAAACCATATGTAAGAATAATTACGTCCCGTTATCGGGGATATGGAACCGTCGGTATCAATTAAACCCCTTATACAAGCTTTAAGTAAATTAGAATCATCGAATACCCAATCTGGAATTTTTACATTATTCTCAAGCTTATTTCCAATAGGCACACCAAGTTTTATGATCTTCTCTATAATTGACTTATTTTGTGATCTAATTCTAATTACATTTCTCTTTTGGTTATATATCAGCTTGAATTTTTTACCAAAATTCTTTTCTAGTAATGGTAAAACAAACTTTTCGAAATATTCACGGTCATTTTTAATATGCCCAGTTATAACAAATTGATAGACTTTATGCCTTTTATTAAAGTATAAACTGCCATCCCCCAATACAATGCCAATTAGTTCTGCCAATTCTTCTTGTCGCTTCATAAACTTATTTCTTCTCATAGTTCAATCGAAAGAGCTGTCGGCGTTGCTTATCGAAAGCAAACCTCTATTTTATTCTATATAAGCTTTTTTAAAGTAAAAGCGTTTGTTTTTATTTTCAACAGGTTAACCAAAGATCGAAAGAGTTATATGTATAAGAACTGAATAGATGAATGAAACAGTGTGTTTAAATGACAGAAATGCAGAAAAAGAGTTTAGATTCTCCGGACGAAACGCGCTCATTTGAAAAAGGTAAAGTTGAAGTTGCAAAGTTTGGCGATCTTACTATAGGAAGAGCGGTTTTTGAACCAGGTTGGAGTTGGTCGAAGTGTGTAAAACCACTAGCAAAAACAGAGAGTTGCCAAGCTCCGCATACGCAGTATGTTGTTTCTGGCAGGTTGAAAGTTGTGATGGACGATGGTTCAGAGGATGAATTTGGTCCTGGTGATGCTATGATAATTCCTCCTGGACACGATGCGTGGGTTGTTGGAGATGAGCAGTTCGTTGCTATAGATTTTACAGGTATGCAGAATTACGCTAAAGACTAAGCAAATGTAAATTTCTGTATTTCTCTATTTTGTTTTGGAGTATTTGATTTTCAACAAGATTACTTTTCCAGTAGTTTTTTCATCTTATTCCAATAATGCTCGACCCAACCCTCGCTAATGGGTTTGTATTGATCTTCAGGAACATCGGACTGGGCAAAGATAAGCTTGGTCCCATTGCTGGCTTTCTTTAGCTCAAATGTCGCAATAGAATAATGATTTTCAGGCCAATCACTTCCCCGCCATTTCTGAACTATTCGTTTATTCTCCACCAGTTCTAGATTTGTCCCATCTATATAGCCGTCGTATGCTGTGAATTTCCCGCCGACTTCTCTGCTAATTTTTGCTTTAGAACTGGTAAATTTGGAGTGTTTTTTAGAATCCATCAACATCCCGTAAACCTCTTGAGGGCTGGCTTTGAAGGTTACAGATTGCCTGATGGTTTTGGTTTTCATATTGTCACATGTTTGTTGAGATGGGCATGCTCGGATTTGAACCGAGGACCTACCGGTTATCAGCCGGTTGCTCC
>CAYITO010000054.1:1672-4555 GCA_964366355.1 uncultured archaeon | reverse complement strand
TCTATTCTATGAATTCTACACCTAAGAACTTTTCCATTTCCTTCTTTTCATGCTTACTATAGGGTTTTTCTAGGCCGAATATCTGACTCGATTTGACACCGGTCAAAACCAGAATCGTCCTAACCGACTCCCCAAGGCTCTTATCTATCTGCGCACCCCAGATTACTTTTGCATCAGCCGATATTTTAGATGATACCATCTCGACTATTTGCTGCGCCTCCCTTACGGTGACATCCTGACCACCGATGACATTTATCAAAGCCCCATTCGCGCCATTGATATCGACAGAAAGCAACGGGTTGTTCAATGCCTTTTCAACAGATTCGAACGCCCTGTTTTCAGTATCACTCTCGCCCATGCCGATAATCGACAGTCCGCCTTGTCCCATCACAGTTCTTACATCAGCAAAATCAAGATTAACCAACCCAGGCTTTGTCACAAGCTCCGCTATACCCTTGACAGCATTTACCAAAACCTCGTCCGCAATTTTGAATGCTGTTGAAAGCGAAACATCCGGCACTATTTCCAACAGCTTGTCGTTTGGGACAACAATTAACGTGTCTGCAACTGCGGCTAGATTGTCCAATCCCTCCTTTGCATTTTTCATCCTCTGCTTTCCCTCCATCGCAAACGGAAGCGTCACAACAGCAACAGTTAAAGCGCCAAGTTTTTTGGCTATATCCGCAACAATTGGTATGCTGCCAGTCCCTGTTCCACCACCAAGACCGCAAGTCAAAAATATCATATCTGCTCCTTGGAGCGCCCTCTTGATTTCATCCTTGGTCTCCTTCGCGGCCTCCATTCCTATCTTAGGATCCGCTCCAGCGCCCAATCCAGCAGTCAATTCCTTTCCAATCAAGAGCTTCTTGTTGGCATCTGTATACAGCAAATCCTGCGCATCTGTGTTTACCGCAATAGTTTCAGCGCCAAAAATACCAAGCTGCATCAATCTGGATATTGTGTTGTTGCCAGCCCCGCCACAGCCAACCACTTTTATCTGCGTCTTCCTACTTTCCAGCAATTCCCTCAATTCTTCGTCAGAATCCGATTGTTTTTCCAGACCCTTATCTGCCAGCTGCTTGACTCCCATTTCCAGACCTCTGAAATATAATTCGCAGAATTAACAATATATGTCTTAATTACTTCTGGTATTCGTATACAAAACGGACCTTTTCCACAACAATCCATTTCATTATGCCATTCGAAATCGTTTCCCTGGTCCGGTTCGGTAGCTCTTTGTCGCTTTTCAGCTTTATTTCAGCAACCTTGTCGACAACTTTCGCTTCTGTATCTTCCTTATCGAGATTTGTGTAGTAGGATACAATTGCCATGGTCTTTTCATTATCGTCTTTTATCTCGCTCTTGATTTCCAGGTCATATTCCAATCTTTTCCCTGCAAGAGGATGGTTGAAATCAACCCTAATTCTTCCACCATCACTGCTTATCACCCTTCCGTTCAGTCCATTAATTGTCACATATGAACCAGGATTCGGGTCGATATTCTGTTCCTTGAACACAGACATCGCTATCAGTCTTATGAATTCAGGTTTTCTTTCACCGAACCCTTTCTCGATAGAAATCTCCACAGTCTTCTTATCACCGACATTCATCCCAAGAATAGCCTCATCAAGCCCTTTCAAGACAAAATTGCCGCCGACAACCACAGGCACATGCCTGTATTTTACATTGGGGTTGTAGATGCCCTCTTTCTTTGCCAAATCCTCGTTTGTCAAATCAAAAACTTCGCCGGTATCCTTAATCCTACCGGTGTAGTCAATGTATACAAAATCCCCTTCTTTCATCAAATCAGCTTTTAAATTTTACTGTAATTATGCAATTAAGCATTTAAGCTTAACAATTAATAGCAAAATAGATATTCATGGTTTTTGGTTTGGACGATGAGAAGAAGGAAGACTGGAAGGAATTTTTAATTCCTGAAGCCAAGGAAGTTTTGCTGAATCTCATAGATTCCGCTAAAAGACACCGTGGAGCATATTCTCACGCAGATGACGTCAAAGTTGCACAGTTGTGGTCGGCGTTGATTGAGATGAAAAATGAATTGGACCACATGAAACGCGAAATGGGCAAACTTGAAGAGCCTTGGAGATCTGTTGTTGCGCTTGGCGACATCGAGAAGAAGAGAACAGTTGAAAAATTGGTTGAGGAATTGATTAAGCCGACAGACGAAGAAACAAAAGATGCAACAAAAAAGCTCGTCGACAGTTTAATGCGATTCTAAACTTTTTTCACTCCCCCGCAAATTTTACAGAATCCGCCTTGTACATTAATACATTGATGGCAGACTCTAGAGCCGCATGCAGGACAGGAAACCAAAGCCGGCATAGCTCTACCGCACGATTGACATTGGCCTAAAAGCACCATAATTGATTATTGCTTTTAAGAGAAATAATTTTGTTGATGCAGGGGGAGAGATTCGAACTCTCGAACGGACTAACCGAGCAGGTTTCTTATATCATCTTTTTATCAAAGCTTAAGAAACCTTAAGCCTGCTGCCATTGACCAGACTAGGCGACCCCTGCTTAATTAGAGTTTCTGGGCATAACAACTTAAACCTTTTTGCATCGGCACCTTTCACTATAAGTCCAAAAAACGATTTGTTAAACTTATGGTTTTCATACGACCTCTTGTAACTTACCATATCTAAAGATTTTAAGAGTTCACATAATCCGCTAATAGGTTCCTCACTGGCAGATACGAATCTAATCGTTTGCCGCTTAAAACTACCATCAGTCAAAAACAGACCGACTATGAAATTCCTCTTACATTCCACATCAGAACCCATGATAATTTTTGGAACCTTTACTACATCACTCTTCTTACCAGCAGGTATTTCAAATACTTCATTAAAAAACAGCCACATTA
>CAYITO010000054.1:0-1572 GCA_964366355.1 uncultured archaeon | reverse complement strand
TTCGTCTTTTTTTAAAACTAAATTTTTAGGGTCATTTTCTACCAATTTGATGAAATTAAATATCTTCATAATATCTAAAATCTACATTTACGTCGTTTTCTTTTAAAGCTAATGGGAGTACATTTCCGGTCTAAAGTATCGCGTTATTTTAGTTTCTTTAAATCCTTGCCGAATTGAACGAACTTTTCGCTTAGAATATCCGAAGCGCTTAGTACAACATTCTCTGCATCCATGCCACAGACACTTTCAACGTTAAAAACAAAACCACCCGAAAGTATCTCCGCATCACCGCGTTTCCTTGCATCCTCCGCGCATCCAACACACATCTCACAATCACTCTTTCTCACCAAATAACCATTGCTTACAGGAATCAGCTTGTGCACCGGGCACGCCTTTGTTTCCTTTTTGATAAGAACCGGACCTTCCTGATAACCGACAACAGCGCCCTGCCATTTAGCATGCACCCTTCCAAATCCCAATTTTGCAATAGCCTCGAACTGCAATTCCTGATCATCAAACAATTCAACAATCGGTATGTCATCAAACACAGGCTTGACGTCTTTCGAATCTGATTTCAAATCTCCTGAGTAAACCATTCCAGGCCCCTTCTTCTTCAAAACAAGCTTCACCTGGCATCTGCTACATCCCTTTCCCTTGCAATTGTCACATTCTTCAGTTACGTTGTATGCATCCTTGTCAAATGTCAACGGAATCAATCCCAATCTGTTTGCAACAATTTCATCATTCAATGCAGAATCATTTTTCTTGAAATCTACAAATTCAACTGCCATGGTAGGAATCTCGGTCATCATAATTCGCCTTAGTGCAGATGCAAATGACGGTTTTATTCCTTGCACGAAAAACTGCATTTCGGATTTCGATTTATTAAAGATTTGAACTTGCACAAGACCACTGGATAACAGTACATTTGGTTTTTACAATAATTTAAGGTTAACTATGAGACTGAAAAATCTAGGAAATTCAATTAAACCCTGCGACCTCTTCTACCACCCTTCGGGCGCAACGTTCCATGGGTAATCGGCGTTACATCCTCAATCATGCCAATTCTCAGTCCTGCACGCGCAAGCGACCTTATGCTCGGCTGCGCCCCCATCCCAGGAGCCTTTGAATATTGGGATCCCCTCGCCCTTATTCTGATATGCACGCCTGTCAATCCCTTACCCATAGCTTCTTCAGCAGCCTTCCTGGCCGCCAGCATCGCAGGAAATGGCATCCCGCCTTCCCTATCCTTGTCAGTCATCATTCCAGAAGAATACCTGGAGATGGTCTCGCTTCCTGTGATATCAGTGATATGAACTATGGTGTTGTTCTCGGTGGCAAGTATGTTGGCTATTCCCCACTTCTCTTCTCTTTCACTAACCATTCTGATCACTTGCTGCTTTTCCAGGCTCAACATCAACAGCCTTTTTTGTTTGGGTTGCAGAATCGACTTGTATCTGGTTTTCCTCATTTTTAGTAACCAAATAGCTCGGATACGAAATTTTCCTACCTTTGATAATTACATGGCCATGTGTGACAAGCTGTCTTGCATGCTTTACAGAATTAGCAAAT
>CAYITO010000053.1:0-4598 GCA_964366355.1 uncultured archaeon | reverse complement strand
AGTCTGGATGCCTTTGGTCTTCTTGATTTTTCTATATAAAGCGGACCTCTATAACCACATTTAGGATTGTAACATTGGTATAGCAAACCAATCCAAGGCTGAAATTTCAATGTGTTTTTCTTACAATTCGGACATTTCATAAATTCTCAAACGCTCTTATTTTTTCAATCCTTCTTTTATGTCGTTCTTCATTGGAAAATGGTGTTTCTAGCCACACGTCAACTGCCTTAATAGCCTCCTCTTCAGTCAAAAACCTAGCTCCAAGTGAGAGAATATTCGAATCATTATGCGTTCTAGAGAGTTTGACAATGTCTAAAGAACCTCCATTATAGACCGCCGCTCTTATTCCTTTAACCTTATTTGCGGCAATCACCTCTCCTTGACCCGAGCCACCAATAACTATACCTTTATTCTCCGTTGAATCCTTGGCAACCTTCTTCGCGACTGGAATTATAAAATCTGGATAATCATCTGATGGATTAAGACTATCTGGCCCCACATCTTCGTAATCAACATTCAAATTCTCTAAATAGCTCTTGATCTTTTCCTTCAGTTCAAATCCAGCATGGTCAGAACCAATGATAATTTTCATAATCTCTTTATCTCCTCTGCAATCAAAGGCGCCACCGATACTTTGCTAAACTTATTTTCTATCGTATCTGTTGAAATTATTTCATCAACTTTTGCCTTCTCCAACTTTTCTGCCGCATTACCAACAAACAACCCATGAATACCAGCACTAATTACTTTACTGGCGCCGTTTTTTCTTAGCAACTCACATACTTTTACCATGGTTCCACCAGTGTTAATCATATCGTCAAGCACCAGAACATTCTTCCCACTAGCACTCTTCAATTCATTCGCAATTACATTCGATTCACCAAAATACTCTTTATCACTTGCTCTGTATTGGTCCCTTCTGGTTTCCAAAAGAAGTACCTCACCTTCGCTTATCAAATGGCTGCTCCCCTTTCCTGGCAATACTGTTATAAAATCCCCATAAATTCTTTTCACATATTCAACAACTAATGGCGCAGCATTGATGTTTTTAATGCCAATATTGAAAAAATCAAAATTCTTTTCATCCTTTGCAAAGTGCAAATTTATTGCATAGATGTTGTTTATCTTAAAACTCTTGATCAGTTTTAGAATCGTGCCAGCGCTTACTGCCTCACCGTCTTTGAACCTCTTGTCCTGCTTGCTGTAGGGCATGTATGTCATCATCAGCGAGACTTTCTTTGGATCCATATCCCTGATTGCATCCAATGTCAAGAACAATTCCATAAGCGCATTATTTTGATTTGGATACCCTGACTGAATTACGACTACATCTTCATCTTCCAATCGTTCATCTATTCTTACATACATTTCCCCATCTGGGAAATTCTTAACCTCAGTCTTTGCTAAAGGAATTCCAGCTATATCAGCAACTTTTTTGGACAAATTTACCGCATTACTACAACCAACAATAAATGTCAAGCCTTTCTCACCCTGTTCAGTAAATCATAATATTTCTTAACATATTCATTAACATTATTTGAAAAAATAACTTCTCTACCCAAACTGACTAAAGGATTGGACACAAGATTTATTTTCTCTAAGTCGGCTTCACTGCCACCTTGCGGACCAATGCCCTGCAGCAAAAACACCTTTTTATCGCCCACAGATTTTTGTATGTTTTTTATATATTCTTCCTGAACAAATCCAGTCAACCCGACTACACACCCGTCTGCATTGGTTCTCTTGACCTCGCTCGCTATGAATTGGTATGTTGGAATGCCGTTTATTCTTGTGTTTACCATGAGCAACTCAGCCTCGGGATTAGACATCAATGTTAAAACTATCACACCAAGATTTCTGCTGTGAGCATCTTCCACCGTGCTTTGTATGTTGCCGGCAAACGGGGAGACTGTCAAGGCGTCAAATTTCATTTCCGAAACCCAATTCAGTGCAATGTCGTTTGTCGAGCCAATGTCGCTCAATTTATGGTCCAATATTGCAATCATACCTTCGTCATGTATCTTGCTTGCAATCTTTCCAAGCAACTTCGTATCAGATAAAAAATATTGCGTGTTCGGCTTCACTGAACAGCAGTAATCGCTAACCTTTTCTATAATGTCGAAGGAAAAATCAAGCAAAGTATCGCTCTCGTCTTCAGCCAAGTAGTTGTTCGGTATGACAAATTTTTCCCGTTGCCTCGGCAAGGCAGGATCCAAGTTGATGTTAATTATACTCTTCTTTTCCCTGACTACGGCTTGGTATTTTTCAAAGAACATACCATCTTTTAACATACTATCTGCTATTTTTAAATAGCTAATAAAGAATTAGGATTTGATTCGAATGATAACTAAAGCGGAGATTGCAACCGAGCTCTTTAACATCGGGGCGATAAAATTCGGCGAATTCACACTCAAATCAGGCATCAAAAGCCCCTATTACATCCAATTGAGACACCTGACAAGTCATCCTGAGCTGCTATTGAAGGTGGGCAAATTGCTCGGGGATTTCATCAAAGAAAACCTGCCTGATACCGACAGGCTTGTCGGAGTGGCATATGCTGGAATACCGCTTGTAACTGCTGTATCTATTGCAGCTGGAATACCGTCATGCTATACTAGGAAGGAAATAAAGGAATACGGCATATCAAATCTCATAGAAGGCGAGCTGAAAGACGGAGAAAATGTGGTAGTTGTCGATGATTTGATTACAGATGGCCAGAGCAAAATAGAAACTATAGAGAAAATGAGGAATATCGGAATAAAATTCAACATAAAGGGCATTGTCGTCCTGTTGGACAGGGAGCAGGGCGGTAAAAGAGTGCTTGAAGATTACGGAGTTCCGCTGTTTTCGGTCATGCCTATAACAGAAGTTGCCACTTTGCTAAATGAGCAAAGACTGCTTTCAGATGAAGATTTCAAATCACTCGTCGAATACACAAAAAACCATTCAAAATGAAAACCTTATAAGATTAACTTTCCAACTATACTGTGGGTCCCAATTAACAAAGAAAATTTCAAAAATCGGGATATAACAAGTGCGAAGGACTTTTCTCGTGAGGAACTGGAATTCATTTTCGACCTTTCTAAGGAAGCTAAAGAACAACCAGAAAAATTCAGAAACATGCTGCAAAACAAAATAATCGCGATGATATTTTTCGAGCCTTCCACCAGAACCTACCAGAGCTTCCAGACTTCTGCCAAATCTTTGGGATGCAATATCATCGGCTTTGGCGAGCCGAATAGCTCGTCTTACGGCGGCAAGGGCGAATCGTTCCATGACACGATTAAGATTTTTGAAAATTACAGCGACTGCATAATCATCAGGCATCCGGCGGCTGGCTCTGCAAAGTTCGCAGCTGAAATTTCTGCAAAACCCGTTGTCAATGCCGGCTCTGGATTCCAGGAGCATCCTACGCAGGCAATGCTCGATTTGTTTACAATGAGAAGCGAATTCGGCAAGATAGATTCTCTCAATATAGGATTGCTTGGCGACTTGCGATACGGCAGGACTATTCCCTCCCTATGCTACACTTTGTCAAACTATGACGTGCACTTGAATTTCATAGCTCCTGACAGCTTGCAAATCCGGCCAGAAGTGGAGGGATTTTTAACTAACAAGGGAATCAGCTTTTCAAAGCAATCGGATCTAAATGCTATAATCAATGACTTGGATGTCCTTTATGCCACCCGCTTGCAAAAGGAGCGATTCGTAGACCCGACAGAATACAATAAGTTAAAAGGCAGCTACAGGGTAACTCTGGATAGTGTTAAAGGTGCCAAGGAAAGGATGATTATTTTGCATCCACTGCCAAGAATTGACGAGATCTCAACTGATATAGATAATACAAAATTCGCCAGATATTTCGAGCAAGCTAGAAACGGTTTGTTTGTCAGAACAGCGTTATTGAGCTTGGTGCTAGGTTGATTATTATGAGTGAAGAAAAACTTTCCGTCAGCAAAATAGTAAAGGGAACTGCGATAGACCACATACCTGCAGGCAGAGGATTCCTTGTCCAGAAGATTTTAAGGATTGATTCCAATGCAAGGGCAGTGATTGCAGCAAACGTCGAGAGCGGGAAATACGGCAGGAAGGATTTGATAAAAATAGAGGGCAAATATTTGACGCCAAAGGAAGTCAACATAATTTCACTTATCGCGCCAAATGCCACAATCAACAAAATAGATGATTCAAGGGTTGTAGAAAAGTCTGCAGTAAAATTCCCCAATTTGATAGAAGAAGTTTTGAAGTGTCCAAATTTGTCATGTATAACAAATTCCGAAAACGAACCTGTAATTACAAAATTCATTAATGCACCCAATTATAATTCTGTGCAGTGCTGCTATTGCGATTCCTTACTGAAATACGATGAGATTGTCAACAATCTTAAAGTCTAGTTTTTAGCACCTTATTATATATATAATTCCAATAATTATAATTAATGAAGATCTATCATTTCCTTTTACTAGCAATCATAGGATTTTCGTTATTATTGATTTCTAATCTAATTACGGCTCAAACTTCAACCTGCACAGATTCAGATGGGGGACAAAGCTATTTTGTGAAAGGAACAACATCCGGACAGACAGATTTCTGCACAA
>CAYITO010000052.1:0-4792 GCA_964366355.1 uncultured archaeon | reverse complement strand
TTCCAATTTGTAATTCTTCTCCAGCTTTCTGTAAGCAAATGCAAGAACCCTCAACCCATCTGAGGCAAACTCTTGGGTTACAGCTAGCAACTTTTCCTTTTTAGCCATTGTCATTTTTCTTCCAAAGCTGTCATATGCACATCTGTCTAAAATAACTTCAGGAGCCCCCTTGGAGTAGACAAGCATTTGATTTGCAACAGAATGTATGGTTGTCATCATTTTCCTCTCGGAGGAGAAGGGTATTTCGTCCAATCTTTTATCTATATCTTTCAAACCAGCTTTTGCTGCTAAAACCACCAGTGCCCCTTCTGTGGGGTCGCCGATAATTTTGTCGTCAGACAATACCGCATTGTTGCAAAGTTTGGCTATCTTCAAAAGTTGAAGCAGATGCTTGTCTTCTTTTGGGTTGATTTTCCTTCCTTCTGACAGAAATTCGCCTCCGACCTTGAAACCAACACCAGTTACCTCGACAATCTGGGTTTCAAGATAAATCTTCTGTACAGTCATCTCGTTTGATGTCATGGTCCCAGTTTTATCAGCACATATCACATCAACAGAGCCGGCAGCCTCTGCCGCGCCCAGCCTTCTTATTACAGCATTCCGCTTGGCCAGATTCTGCGTACCTATAGCCAACGTCAAGGAGATTGCAGCAGGCAAACCTTCAGGAACAGCGGCAACTGCTAGGCTGATGCTTGTCAACAACATCTGTGTAATGGGTAGACCTCTGAAAATCCCAAATATAAACAGCACAAGAGCGATTCCAATGATTGCCAGACCTAAATTTCCCCCAAACCTGTCAAGCTTCACTTGCAAGGGAGTGGGCTCTTCCACTTCTTGTAAGGATGCTGCAATTTTCCCAAATTCTGTCTTCATCCCAGTTGCAACTACAACACCTGTAGCTCTGCCACTAGCGGCAAGTGTGCCCGCGAAGGCCATATTTTTTCTTTCATAAATAGGCACATCTAACATAACATTAACCGTTTTTGATACCGACACGGATTCTCCAGTTAAAGAAGCCTCATCAGTCTTAAAATTGATGACATTGATCAACCTCACATCGGCTGGTATCCTCTCTCCAGCTTCAAGAATTACAATATCTCCAGGAACCAACTTGTCGGCCGGAATCGCATCTTCCTTCCCATCCCTCACAACCCTTACTGTTGATACCAAATACCTCTTCAAACTCTCAATAGCTTTTTCAGCCTTGTACTCCTGATTGAATCCCAGGAATGCATTGATAACCAGAATGATAAGTATAACCATGGCATCAAGTGCAGATTTGACAATTAATGAAACGATTGCAGCGAATGCAAGGAGCAACACAAGAATGCTCTTGAACTGGGATAAAATCATCGAAAATATGGTTTTTCTCTTCCTTGATACCAAGACGTTCTTGCCATAGAATGACAGCTTGCTTTCAGCATCCTCCTGTTTTAAGCCACTTTCTCTGCTGCCCAGTGCTTTTAATATAGAAGGGACATCTCGCGTGTGCCATTTTTCCATAATAAATGATATTAAACTGCTAAACCAAATTAGTTATGTAAAGTATGGCTAAGGGAAACCCGTTTCTTAAAATTACAGTTAATGCAGTTGTTTTAATTCTTCTTTTATTTATTATCCCCATCATATCGGCGCATGAACCAGGAGAAACAGAAGCAACAGAAGGATTTAAAATAGAATTAACCCCCACACGAATTATCCAAGGCGATGCAATACCGCTGGAAGCACATATCACAAAAGAAAATGAACCAACTAGCGATTTAAAAGTAATCTTTACCGTAGATAAACATGATATAGGCTTAACCGAAGAGCTGGAAACTAAGGAGAGAGAACAAGGACACTATTTTACCAAGTATAAGTTTGTAAATTCTGGTACGCATGAAATACATGTAGAATTTTTCTCTGAAGGTAAGAAAATTAGAAAAACAGTAAATGTTGAAGTAATATCTACTGGTTTGGGTAATGAAATATTTTTTGCAGCAGGTGCTGTTATATCATCAGCAATAGTTTGGTTTTTTGGCTTAAGAGGTAAGAAAAAGAAAGTTAAGAGGTCTTTGATTCTTTCTGTCATTATCTTAGCAATTGTAGGTTTAGGATATTCTGTTTATATTTATCAGACTGCTGGTGCTGCAGAAAGAGGAATAATTGTCTGCAGCCAAGAAGACCCAAATCTATGCTATTGGCAAGCGCATATCCATGCTTTTGTAATGCCTATGGCGTGTGGAGAAGAAAAGGTATTTCCTACAGAAGTTGGAGATTTGGATAAACAGCATACCCATGAAGAAAAAAACATAATTCATTGGCATTCGAGTGTGCCTTATGATAAAAATAAAGGGAAGATAATTGATGAAAGCGTCTTAAAATTAGGAACTTTTTTTGATAGCATAAATGTAAAGTTTACTGATAGTTCCTTTTATGACTATTCGAATGAACAAACTTGTCCTGCTGGTAGTGGTAGACTAAAGATGTTTGTAAGTAAAAATGGTGTGTGGCAACGGAATTCTGAATTCAGAGATTATGTATGGGATGACAAGGATATAATTTACATTACCTTTGATTCTAGCAGTGATGAAAAAGTTTTAAATTTATTAACAAATTCTAGAATCGGGTTTCCAACTTTAGGTTTCGGATAAGTGTTAATTATTATTTTTATTTAAGTATAAGTTATTTCTTTACCCTAAATAATATTAATGGTAGCTGAACAACTTACACTCCCGATTCTTGTAGGAGCAGCATTGTTAGATTCTATCAATCCTTGTGTAATAGGTGTGTTAATTCTTTTACTGACTGTTTTGCTCAGGATTAAAGATAGAAGGAAAATGCTGATTCACGGCTCAGTCTATGTAATAGGTGTATACGCCACATATCTCTTAGGCGGGCTTGCCCTGCTTTCTATTTTCCAGTACATCAGGACAATTCCTTTGATCGCTACATACTTCTACATTGCAATAGGCGCTTTCATCATATTTGCAGGCTTATTGGAATTTAAAGATTTCTTCTGGTATGGTAGATGGTTCTCACTACAACTTCTACCCCAATTTGTGTCTACGATAGAAAGTTACGTGGAAAAAACCCATGCAAGTTTGTTGGCAAGCTTCCTATTCGGCGTTTTGGTAACACTTGTCGAACTGCCGTGTACAGGGGCACCTTATTTAGCCATATTAACTATTCTTTCTAATCCACAATTTGGATTTCCATTTTACTTAGCTCTCCTTTATCTTCTGCTTTACAATCTGGTTTTCGTCTTACCATTGCTAGTGATTATTTACTTAGCTTACACGGGAACTAAGCTGAAAAAAATTGAGAAATGGAGAAGAGAGAATAAAGGTTTAATGAGATTGCTTATAGGATTGTTCTTAATAGGTTTAGGTGTATGGATAGTTTTGTTCCCTCCAATTTTGCAAAATTATGCAATTCATTTGATTGGCGGCTTAATCCTATTATTAATTGCAATGGCAATTGGCTGGAAATTAAAGCTTTAGACATAGCGGTAAAGTATATAATTTTTCGCAGCTTTTGGCAGCTTATTTTTAACCAGTACAAATTCTACGGTATCTTTTATATCTTGAACTTCGACAATACCCCCTTTATGTCCCTTTTCCAAAATTTTAACTGCCTCTTTAGCCAATTGCTTTACAAGCTTTCCATCCTTATGTCCAGACTGGACTAAAGCTTTTACTATAGAACTATTGAGCTTTTTCAAATCAAATTTCTCGGTAGAACCATCCCTTTTCATAACTTTAGTTATCCTCGGCATAATTATTATTTTATTATTTTAGTATTAAATATAATATTTATCTGTCTGTGAAGAGATTAAAAAATATGGTTGAAAAGATCGTAACTAAAGGAAAGAATATATACAAATGCAGCGTTTGTGGGTTCGGTTATTTAAATGATAAGCTTGCCAATAGATGTGAGGATTATTGCACAAAACATGGAGCCTGCTCTCTGGAAATAACTAAACACGCAATAGTTAAAGGAAATCTTTAGCTAAAAAGAATTTAAATTCAATTTATTATGAAATATATATGGAGAAAGTTGAATGTCCTGACTGCCAGAAAAAATTTGACACTCCAGATGCGATGAAGCAGCACAGAAACGACGTGCATTCAAAGCACGAACCAACTACTGCTGTTAAAAGATCTAAGTGGAGTATAGGGAAAATCCTAACATACGGAATTATAATTTTGATAATTGTTGGCGCAGGGGCCCTGTTGGTTTGGGCTTTGACAGCTCAATCAAGTGGAATAGGTGCTGTTGGTTCTACACACATTCACCAAGATTGGAAGATGTATATCAATGGAAATTCGGTTGATTTTTCCGTAAGTAAGTACCAAAAACCTCACATAAACCAGCAAGTACATTTGGAAGGTGGAGATGGAGATGTTATTCATGTGCATGCTACTGGCATTACTACTGGACTGTTCCTGAAGTCGATAGGCATAAAGTTTGATAAAAATTGTTTGGTGATGGACACCGGAGAGCAATATTGCAGCAGTGGTGATAAGACTCTGAAGTTCTATGTTAACGGCAAACCCAATGACGAATGGGAGAAGTATGTTTTGAGAAATTTGGACAAAATTTTAATTTCTTACGGGAATGAGTCTGAAAATGCAATAAAGCAACAATTAGCTTCTATAACTGATAAGGCTAAACTGTAGTAATAATTTTATGCAGTTAAATTTCTACCCGACGATATTATTAATTGGAATAGTTTTTGTTTCAGGCTGAGTTTCCCAATCCTAGGTAAATATGATGAGCAATCAAATATCAATAAAAACACAGTACGGTT
>CAYITO010000051.1:0-5064 GCA_964366355.1 uncultured archaeon | reverse complement strand
AATCAAATGCGTAGACTAATTGTATAAACGAAATTAGTACTAAAAGTCCCACAAGTAATGTTAGAACTTTCATTTTTTACCGACCCTTTTCTTATCATTAAAAACTTTCACAACTTTGTACAAATCAGTTCTTCCATCAGTAATTTCTACATAATCATCTATCTCGAAAGCATCATAGCTCATAGATCTGTTTAAATCAACAAATATTGTTCCATTCATACCAATGTCTACAACTAAACTAACCTGTTTCTTTCCTCTCCCCAACAATATTTTTTTAATTTGACCATAGAATTTATTTGAATTATTTTTCTCAGGTATAACATCTTTTTTTATATGCTTTGTCTTTTTCACAACCTTAGGCCATTCTATATAAATTTCGATTAAAACTCGCTTGTTAAAATGAAATTCTTGAATTAACAAAGATGGATCAAATGCGAGCATCTCTTTCCCATTCAATAACTTGAGTACTACATATTGTTCGTGCACAAGCCCTTCTTTGTCCACTACTTTAGGTAACAATTTAATGATCTTACAAAAAACCCCTTTTTTAACTCTATTTGTTTTAGCTACTTGAAAATTTTTAAGCAAACTCATTGCTTCACCTTCACTCCTGCTTGTATCAATTCTTTTGCAGTTGTTGGATATGCTGTAGCAATTTTTCCAGATGTCTCAATTCCGACTCTTACATATTTACCATCTCCTACATAATAGTAGATTAATTCTCTACCTTGTTTATCAAAAGCTTTTGTCCCTTTTTCAGTAGCAGTAATAACTAATTCTTTTACCTTATTGATATTTTTAAATTCTGACCCGAATGCTTTTTCGAAATCTCGTAAATGTTCTCCTATATGCTTTAATTGATTCTTTTCCAACCATACTAATTTGCCTCCTTTGGTTTCCGCATAAGTGACAAGTTTTGTAACATCGCCACCTTTACTCGCAATGTTTGCTACACTCTCAATATGTTTGACAAGTTTTCCAATATCTGCAACTACATTCCCTTTTACTGTAGTCTCAGCCCCTTTTACTAAAACCCTCCCACCAGTTGCTATAGGAACTATAGCCCCACCAACATCAGCTGTAAGAGCAATGTAATTCCAAGGATTTGTAGGGTCTTCGTTGATATCTTTTATATCCATAGATATGAATGCTGCATCAACCACGGTTTCCAATATTTTCCCACATGGGTCTTTGTATTTGTAGGGATTACCCAACGCATATGAGTATCTATTCAAAAACTGTGGGTTGTACGGATTTTGAACTATCGGATCAGGTCTTAACCTCAATCCCCACTCAGGCTTGTATGGAACATTGCAAAGCATGTAAGTGTTGGTTTGGTCTTTAAATTGCCCTGTGTATAATTTCGGGTCGGCAATTCCGTTTGCAAGAGTTTCCCCATAAGGACTGTAGTAAGTATTCTCAACAACACTTCCCGTGCCGTTAGTAATCAATGTAGTGCTCCCCAGATGGTCAGGATGATAGAAATACTTGCTTCCATCGGGATTAACTCTTGCAACAAGTATTCCCTCTTGATAAACGTAAGTGAAATCATAACTGCCTGTGGAATTCCTTATCCTCATCAATTCCTTGAATGGAGTGTATATCGTGGTGTTTGCTGTATCGTTCCGAGTAATTTTTATCCTCTGCCCGAACGGGTCGTAGGAATATTCCTCGACTACAGGGGAAGTATCGTCTATCTCGAACGAATAATTATCAAGGTATAGTTCGAATCCAATTAGATAATGTGAAAAGTTGCCGATAGTATTGTTTTCTTTGTCTGATATAGTTCCGATGGTTTCGAGGATGGTGAGGTTGATGGGGAAAATTAAAGATGTTTCTGTTGAAGAGTTTTCTATGTAATCAAAGGCTTGAACTGGTTCTACACTTAGAAATATAAATACCAAAAATCTAGAAATTACAGTTAGATTATTTAGACTCAATCTGCATCCCCCCATAATATCAACCTCTTTTTAATTCCTTCGTCACACAATTTTTCAAGCCTCCTTAAGAAAGATAGTAACTTCGGATAATCTTCGGTTGTTTTGTATTTTACAAAGAATAGCTTTTCCCTAACTTTTTTCTTGAATGTTACAACAAATTTCTTAATTTCTTGTTTCAAATCTTTCAGTTTATCAGTTTCTATAACAAAATCTCCATAAAAATCCTCTACAACCTTGGAAAGTAATGGGAACTCTATATGTTTCATGTTCATTACTATAAGTTCAAGTATATCATCATCTACACGAATTTCGTCCGCTTTAAATCTACTGTCCATATCTGCAATATAATCACCAATTTGATGTTTCTTGGACGTTTTTTCATCCGCGTATTTGCCTAGAAATATATATTTTGACATTTAGCTCCCTCCTTTAAAAATATTTGCGACCCAACCCAAAGCCCCTTCCCACCAAGGTTTGGGTATTTCAGTAGTTGGTTCGGAGAACGTTGTTCTAATACTGGTACCTTTTTGAGTTATCCAACTATTATCAATAACTAGTCTGCCGGCAGTATTTTCTGGATGCGAACTTGATGTAACACGCCCTAAGTCGGCATCATATCTAAGTCTTAAATCGAACTGTGGTTTATCACTTCTTTGTATTATGGCAGTTCCCTTTTCTAAAACTTGTTTTGCAAATTGTGGAACATTTTCACCTTGCAAGAATTTTGTACCACTTCCCGGAGAACCATATAAATGCTCATTCATAACATGGGATGCACTTTGTGTAGTAAACTTAGGTTCACCTACAAACAATTCTTTACCTAATTTTGTCGATAATATAGCTTCAGCTACTTTCTTTCCCGGTTCTGTTTTCATTGCTGTAACCGTAAGTGTTCTAGTACCAGCTGATATTCCTTCACCAGCTAGTCCGAATCCATATGATGTTCCAAAGTAGCCAATTGTACCTTCCACAGGACCATATTCTCCAACAAATCCACTATATATGGGATAAGCCATATGAGGCATTTCGACTAAAGGAACCATCGCATATTGGATAAAGTAGTAACCCGCAATAGCGGCAATATATGCCCAGGCTCTTCCACTAGGGTCAACATACTTGTAGGGGTTGCCTCTTACATATGAATAATGGTTTAATGATTGTGGGTCATAGATATTTTGGAATAAAGTATCTGGTTGTATAGGTATACCCCAACATGGATTGTAGTATCTTGCACCAGCATAGTACTGACATGAAAAGTCTTTGAAGTATCCTGTGTATAGTTTAGTATCAGCACTCCCACCACCAAGCAATTCCCCATACGGGCTATAGTAAGTATTCTCAACAACACTACCCGTGCCGTTAGTAATCAGCGTCGTAGAGCCAAGATGGTCTGGATGATAGAAGTACTTAGTCCCGTCGGGATTAACACGTGCAACCAAAATTCTATCCTGATAGACGTAAGTGAAATCAAATGTCCCGCTAGTATTTCTAATCCGCATCAGTTCCTTGAATGGCGTGTATATCGTAGTGTTGGCAGTGTCGTTCCTAACAATTTTTATTCGTTGACCAAAAGGATCGTAGGAGTATTCTTCAACTAGGGGGGAAGTGGAAGTGCCATTCCTAATTCTAATCAGTTGGTTTAATCCGTCATATTCTCGATAATACCCATCGCCTGTTACTAAATTTCCCCCGCCATTCTGTTTCTGAGTAATTAAATTTCCTGCAAGATCGTACTGGTAAGTCCAATTCCCTAGGTCTGGGTCTGATAATGATATACGCCTGCCGAGAGAATCATACCCAAATGTGAATTTGTTCCCAAGTGCGTCAGTAATTTTTACAAGGTTATCAACAGCATCATACCCATAAGAAGTGTTGTACATTTCCTCCGAAGTGACTTTCAATACTGCATCGAGAATCGGGTCGTTGTTGTACTCCAAGACACTTGAAATTCTGTCATAACCGTCCAGAATATACGCCTTCTTGTGCCCGTTCTCGTCGTATGCAGTAATAGTTCTCTTATCAAAATCAATCGTCTTGTTAGTGCCGTCAGGATTTCTTAGGAATGTAACTCTGCCCAAAGCATCAAAAGTGTAGTTAGTATAATTGACACTGGTAGAAGGAGTACTCAATCCTGTACTAAACGCACCGAAGTATGGATTCTGCTCGCTAATTACTCGACCCAATCCATCATAAAATAAATTCTTAACAATCTGCTGGTTGCCGTCAGCAGGCCTTTTGAACTGTACAAAATTTGCAAAAGCATCATAGTAGAAATAGGCATCATAAGTCTTGTTTGCAGAAGTCTTCTGCGATACTTTAATAATTTCAGGAGCAGTTCCATCGAATACGTAGGTGTAATTCTTCGTAGGCAGCTCGAAAGAATCAAAAGGCTGGACTTCCTTGACAATCCTGCCAAACACATCGTAATGGTAAGAAGTGTTCACATTATTGGAAAACTCCCACAAGAGGTTGCCTGTACCCAAGTTATACTTGTAATCAGCCCTATGAAATAGGGCATTTGTAACTGCATCTGGGTAAGTGGCTGTGGTGTCTCTAACACCATAACCATATCTTGTAACCCTGCCTAACGAATCTGTCTGTCTAATTACATTCCCATAGCTATCATACTCATACTTGGCAACATGCCTGCCCCCGCTGGGATTAACCCATGTATCAACTTCAGTGGTGTCGCCTTTAGTAGAATTGCTCCCATAAGGCAAGCCATCATAAGAATATTTGACATCGCGAACTTTAGTGGAATTATCAGAACCAAACAACTGATACTGCCTTAGCCTGTCAACAATCCATGAAGTGGAATTAACAACATAGGAATATATTTCGTATTTTTCATCACCAGTGATGTTCACATCACCATGATATACTTTCTCCATAACGTTTCCAAAATTATCGTAGGAATACGAAATGTTGATTACCTTAGGATTTGTTGCATTGCCATCATGAAGGTGATTTGCCTGTGACAATAGAAAGACTTTGAAGTAGCGGCTGCTGTTGGTGGAATTAAATACAATTTCGTCCTTTGAGAAAATACTGCCTGTGGAATTGTACAACTCAGTCCTAAACTCTTTGGATTTCCTTCCGTCATCTTGGTGGAAGTAATGAACCA
>CAYITO010000050.1:0-5205 GCA_964366355.1 uncultured archaeon | reverse complement strand
TTAAAAATAATATTTCACCGATTGTATAGGAGGATGCGAGCCAACTAAGAGATTTCATTTTTGTTGAAGATATAGCAAGAGCAAATATTATGGCATTGGAAGATGAAAAAATAACTTCTGATGTGTTTAATGTTGGAAGTGGGATTCCGATAAGCCTGAATGGAATTTTGGAGTTGTTGTCAGAATTAACAGGCAAAGAAAAAATAAAACCGCAAATAACAGAAAAATACAGGGTCGGCGACAACAGGCATGACTTTTCTGATATAACTAAAATAAAAAAGACCTTGAATTTCAAACCAAAATGTGAGATAACCAACGGACTCAGGAAATTGGTCGAGTGGGGGGAGACACAAGAGGCAGTCGACAAGTTCAATGAGGCAGAAAGGGAGCGCGTAAAGTATTTGGAAGGATGAAAACATGAAAGTTCTAGTCACAGGCGGAGCGGGTTTGGTCGGGTCTTATTGCTGCCAGTATTATGCAAGTCAGGGTCATGATGTCATATCAGTAGATAATTTTACGCGTGGAAAATTATTCGGACAGATGGGCAATACTAAATCTAATGCCGACTTCTTGTTGGGACAGTATGCAAACAAAATAGAATTTCATGATGCAGACATCCGCGATACCGATAAGATGAAAAGTTTGATTACAGATACCGATATAATTTTGCACACGGCCGCCCAGCCGTCACACCCAAAGTCGATAGAAATTCCGCTTGAAGACTTTTCTATCAATGCATGGGGGACTCTGCAACTTTTGGAATTAGCAAGAAAAGTTAACGATGATGCGATTTTCATCAACTGTTCAACGAACAAAGTCTATGGCGAAAACCCCAATACGATACCAAAAATAGTCGAAAAGGAAACTCGATATGATTATTCGGACAGAGATGGTATAGACGAAACTCTCCCATTAGACAATACAATCCATACGCCGTTCGGTGTCAGTAAAGTTGCGGCTGATTTGTACGGGCAGGAATATGGACGATTATACGGACTGAAAGTCGGCACTTTCAGAATGTGTTGCATCACTGGGCCCATGGCGAAGGCTGTAGAACTGCATAATTGGGAGCCGTATTTCTTGTGGATCAACATGCAGGGGAAGACACTCAATGTATATGGGTTCAAAGGCAAACAGGTCCGTGATGTCATTGATGCAAGAGATCTTGTGAAAGCCTTTGATGAATTCGCTAGAAATCCAAGACCAGGAGAAGTTTACAATATGGGAGGAGGCAGGAGTAATTCTCTTTCGTTGCTGGAGTCTTTCAAATTAATCGAGAGCATTACTGGCAAGCCCATGAAGTGGATTATGCAGCCGAAGCGTGAAGGTGACCATAAAGTCTACATTACCGATCTGAGCAAGTTCAAGTCACACTATCCAGACTGGGACATAAGAATAGATTTGAAAACAATTTTTACTGACATTTACAACTGGCTGGTTAAGTACCCACCAGCAATTTAATGCCTTCTATAGTAGTAAAACACCAATGTAACTATGATAGTTCCGATAGTTACAATTAGGTAAAAGTTAAGATTGCTTGGGAAAAATGAAAATACAACCGAGTGTTCACCAGCCTCCAACCAAACAGATTTCAAAGTGGAATATGCCTTAATTATCGTAGATTCTTTACCATCAACGTATGCAGTCCAACCAGGATAGTAATTATCACTGAAAATCAAAAACCCAGGCTTGTCAATTGTCACAGAAAGTTCTATTTTGTTAGGTGTATACTCCAGTATCTTTATTAAACTCATTCCCATTCCAGAGCTTTTCCCAAATGGCAATTCGCTTGTAAGGTCTGCGTAACTTACCAATATGACACTACTATTGAATGTACCACTGTTTAACCTATCAATAATTTCTTTATCACTTAATAACTCATAATCAAATGCAACAAATACTATATCCTCAAAGAACTTATTTACATACACATATTTAGACCCATCACGCAAAACCTCTTCCAAGCCATCCATTTCCATTTTACTATCTGATATTATGTATTTTGTGTTGAGAATTCCCAGCCATCTCAATGATTTTTCACTATCAATACCATAGTACTTAACACCAGCGGCGTCCAATGCAACCATATAATTCCTAGGTTCAAGCGGATTGTAACCAGATATGCTTCTGAAATTATTCATATAAACCATTTCTGGCAATACTGTAAAGTTTATGTTGTGGATCCTGAAGTTTCCTTCCGAACTTTTCAAGAAATTTATTATTTGGTCACCATGGTATACGGTGCTGACATCCTCAACATCTATGAAATTCATGCCAAGACTGATTAAATCCAGTGCGATTAGACCAATGATTATGTAAACAAGATTTCTACCACTTAACTTTCTGATTAACACTAGATATAGCGAGGTTGCAATTGCAGTTGATATCAAAAAGAGCTTTACAACATCGCTTAAGATTTTATAATAAGCCGTATCTACTCTCGCTAAATAATACTCCAAAGGCCTTGAAATGTAGTTGGGATTGCTTAGATACTTTTGAGTTCCTAATTCCTTGCCATATTCTATTATTGATGCTTCATTCAGTTTTATTAAGACTATTCCTATTCCAATTACGATTATTAAAACCGAAAGTAATCTAAACAACCTTTTGTATAATTTTTTATCTATTTTGTTTTCCAAAATGTTTTTACTCCCTATACCAGCCAAAATAGCGGCAGAAAATGCAGTTATGAATAAAAATCTTGCAGGGATTCTAAACATGTCGAAGAATGGGATAATATGATAGAATAGCGGAAAGATCAACCCCAAAGTTCCCAATGAAAATAAAAACGAGAACGCTAAGAGGAATATAAATGCTCCCACATTTTTATCTCTAAAATCAATGAATGCTAGTGCCAGCAGGAAAATCGATGCTATACCAAAATAGCCTGTTACCTCCCAGAAATTGGATACACCCCAATATGTATCATTGAATGGAAGCCCAAAGAAACTCGGAATTAAGAATGTTATAATTTGTTCTGCTGGCAATGAACCATCAACAGCATAGCTATAGGAAACTCCACCAGTTCTGGTTATGGATTTCGACAATTCATATGAAGGGAATAGCTGGAAGGAACTTAAGCCGATAAAAATCAGCATCGCTACTACTAGAGGTGATAGTATTCGAATAGAATTTTTAAAATCCCGTTTTATTAAAATTCCCATCAAGCCAGTTCTAACTATGTAATAAAGAAACAATGTTGTCATCGAATAGACGAAATGTTGTATGTTACCCCCTAAGAAATAAACAGCGGCGAATAAACCCAATAGGATGACATGCAATCTACTCCTTCTGTTTGCCAATTTTTCTATAAGTAAGAACCCCAGAGGTGTTAAGGAAATTGCGTCAACAGTTATCAAATGCCCGGCATAAATTTTAGAAACCACTGGCAAGGAAAGCATGAAAATAGTTGCGGCTACCAATGAACTAGTCTTGGGAAGTTTAAGTTCCCTTGCGAAGAGATATGTGAAAATTCCAGCTAACAATACATCCAACAAAAATCTATAACCGAATGAAGCAAAGTCAAAGTTGAAGTACATTGGTATGTTTAAAGGATAGAAGATAGATGATTGAAAATCTGCTAAGAATGGTGTGCCGCCAAAATTATGCGGGTCCCACAATGGTATTTGAGAATATTGTTTAATCGTTTCACTTATGAAAAACTTCCATGGTGCGAATTGCGCAATTGTATCACTTGATTTGCTGTAAATTATCTTATCAGGATTGATTACAACCTTCCAAAAAAGTAATGTTGCTATTAAGAGCATTGCTGCAAACGGCAGTACGGATTTATCAATTTTTGTCTTGACCATATCATATCATTAATTTCTAAATGGTAAAATCAGCAATCTCAATAACATCTCAGGTATCTCAAACATGCTAAAAGTACTTTTAGCCTCTATCCTAGGTTCTACGAAAACTTCCTTTATGCTAAAGCCCATTTTATGGACTTTATATAAAAATTCCACATCAAAATCGAAACCTCTACACAGAAAATTCTTATCCATAGACTTATAGACTTTCTTTTTGAAAAATTTCAAGCCGGCTTGCGTATCTTCTATTGACAAGTGTAAAAGAAACTTAACAAAAGAATTCCAGACCCTTCCTAACAGTTTCCTTCTCAACGGCCAATTAACCCTCCCGAATTTTTTACCTTTCCATTTTGATGCAATCGCACAATCATAGTCCCCAACCCACCTGCTAACTTCCTTGACGTCATTAGAATCAAATGACCAATCTGCATCAGCGAATCCAACAATATCGCGGCTAGCTAATTTCAATCCCGCCAGTATTGCCCCACCTTTGCCTATTCTGCGCGGTATGTTTACGTTGATTATGTTTTTACTTTTTATTCCATTTACAACTTCATATGTCCTATCTGTGCAATTGTTACAAATTACAATGATTTCCGATTTTGGAAATGATTTTAATAAGTCTCTCAGGAGAGGTTCTATAGTATTTTCAGCATTCTTTGCTGGTATTACAATCGACATCCCATCCATATTTTATAATCTCCTATGTCCGTTTACTACCAATAAACTCACTTCCTACGGAATCTATCAAAATAAACCCAGATAATACCGGGTCCCTCTCATATGTAATATTCCATCTTGCCAATGGATTATCTGCAGAGTCTGATAATGAATTTACAATCGTATATGTACCTTGAATATCGGTTGGTTCAACACCCATTTCTACTAACTTATCTGCTTCGTCCCATACTTTCGTTTGAAATTGGATATCATTGAAATTCAATGAAATACTGTATATCCCCAAGATCACTATAGTTAAAATATAAGGAAATTCAGTTCTTACTTTCGAGATTAAGAAAATTAATATTAATGGAAGAAATACAAAGAAATATTTTGGCGTAAAGAAACCAATTTTTAGAATTGCGAATGTTAGACAACCTATTATAGCTAAAAATAAATAACCCATTACCATTGACTTCTTTCTACATTCTAATACTAAAAAGCCTAGGTTTAGGCCTGTATATGCGAATATTGAAGTTGCGCCAATCACTATAAGTTTATTAAATATATTTTGATCTGCATGAACAACATATTCTTTTCCAGAGTCCAGAGCTAACAGTCCAATTATTACCGATAACAAAATTACAAATTTCTGTGATATTTTCAAACCACTTATCTTGCTATTGATGTACCTTCCCAGAAATGGGAAAAATGGGAAAAACATGAAGCCTAC
>CAYITO010000049.1:0-5326 GCA_964366355.1 uncultured archaeon | reverse complement strand
GAGGAAACTGTGCTTGGATCAAGCCCGAAGGTACCAGTGCCTGAGCATGTGGTTGTAGTTGGACATGAAGCTAAATTAACTAGAACCTCATTTGAGATTATAATGTTAGTTGGGGAAATTTGGGCTGCAATTCTGTAATAGTAGTTATTCGGTCTTGTGACACTGGTATCGGTATATGAAGCTGAAGTGGGAGTGGCAATTAAATTCCACGCACCTCCTGAAAGGGCTCTAAAGACATTATATTGAACCGCCCCTGATGATACTTGATTCCAGGAAAGGGAAACAGAATTGGTTGGACAGGAGGCAGCTGTGGCGGTAAGTGTTAGTGTTGTTGATGCGGGTGTTGCAGTTTGATAAGCTGCAGTAACTGTCTTTGTTCCACCATTTGATACTGTTACAATACAAGTATTGGAAGTAGCTGTATTACAGCCATTCCAAGACAAGAAGTTTTTCCCGCTTGCAGTGGTGGGTGCTGTAAGTGTAGTTCTAATGTTTTCTACTTTTGTAATTGTATAAGTACCGCTGGCATCTGTAATGCCGCTAGTGCCTGCTTGTGAGCCTGTTATACTAACACCGGATACGCCTGTGCTTTTGACTTGGAGGGTATTTTGTGCTCCACTGCCTGTCGATGCAGCTCCACCTCCAGTTTGTTGGGTTACAGCTGTTCCCGTGCCTTGACAAACACTCTCATAATCACTACAGCAATCGCCAGCACCAACACAAGCTGTATCACACCAACAACCTGCTGGTGATTGAGTATCGCAATAGCCTTGGCAAGTGCCTGTCGCTGTAGCTGCTCCTCCACAAAGACTCTGGTAACCTTGATCTCCAGTACAGCAATCCCCGTACCCTTCGCATAGATTATCGCACCAACATTCTTGAGAACCATAGGATGTACCTTTTCCATCACATTTTTGGCAACTACCTTCATATGATGTAGACGGTGTGGGTGTTGGAGTAGGTGCAGCTGTACCAGTTTGACCCTGTTCATGTACTTCGGGGCATTCTGTTGCTATATCTTGGCAATGGTCATTATGCGTATACGAATCC
Source organism: uncultured archaeon (assembly GCA_964366355.1). Lineage (GTDB taxonomy): Archaea > Aenigmatarchaeota > Aenigmatarchaeia > CG10238-14 > SCSR01 > JACQIA01. The sequence goes on along the minus strand of CAYITO010000049.1, from coordinate 4,276 downwards.
ACATCACAATAGCATCCATCGGGTGATTGATCTCCACAATATTTCTCGCCATTAACTAAACAAGAACCAGCCAAATGAGTAGCAATTGCACTGGAAAATAAAAATAAGGAGAATGTTACTGCAATAATCACGATAAGGTGTAAATTTTTCATTAAATATTATTTTGGTTTTCTAGATAAATAACATATTTATATATCCCAAATTAAATTAAATTTATGAAAGGTGTGGCTGGTACTACTATCATTCTAGTTATACTTGCAATTGTAGCTGTCGCGCTCGTAGGATCTAATTATTACAAGCCTGCAGAAACACCGACAAGAACTACACAAACTACGTCTGCATCAAGAGAGTGCCAAAGCAAATTATCATCATATTGCGAATTATGGAATACTAACGGCTACGGAAGAGATGCTGTATCGGTAGGCGGCAGGCCAGGACCTTGGGATACCTTTGCTTCAGGGTGCAGCAGATTAGGTGTTAGCCCAACCGTTGATCTCTGCAACAGGGCATTAGGAGCTAGTGCTGTAACAGGTAGAGCAGTCACACCAAGTATTTCAGAAAGCAGTAGCCTAGGCTTTCTAGAGTCATGCAATCCCAACAGAGACGCATGCGATTCTGGTTTGGTTTGCAAGCTGGGAAGAGATAATGTTTATAGATGCTTAAGAGCTAGTTAAGTAAAAATTATTCGCTTAAAATAAGTTATAAAGTTCTTCTTTAACTTTCTTCATTATCTCGTCTTTAACTTTACCATAACTTCTTATCACTGAAGATTTTTCTAAAGTAAAAATAGTATTAACTTTTATTCTACTTGGTTTCGGCAAATAACCCTCCTTCAAACCTTCATTATCAATTAACACAGAGAAATCAGAATCTTTGATGTTCGATGTAATTCCACAAGAAATAAAATCAATAGATTTTCTGTTATAATCAGTTCTTGATATTACCAATACAGGTCTTTTTTTGACTGATTTTAAATTAGTGAAAGGAAATGGTACAAATACTATTTCCCCTTGTTCAAAGTTTATCCCAAATTTCATCTTCCTTGTTCTCCCATAATCTTTTAGCAACCTTTTCTGCATGTTTTAGCATGTAATCAAATTCTCTTGTGAATCTCCTTGATACTTCGGAAGATTTTTCTATTAGCAATTTATCACCACGTCTTACAAGTAGCAGTTCTTCACCCGTCTTAATTTTTAGTTCCCTCCTGATATCAGCGGGAATTGCTATCTGCCCTTTTTGAGATACTTTGATAGTTTTGAATTTTATATCGTCTTCTAGTTTTCGCATAATAATGTAAGAATTTTCTTACTTATAAAGTTTTTGATTCTGCTGTTATGTAGCATACTTTATTTAGAAAACCAATTTTGAATATATGGAATCCTTGGAGAAAGTTGTTGAAAACATAAAATCTGTAAAAATACAAGGCGCGAAAGAAATTGCAATATATGCGTTAAAATTTTTAAGAGACTTCTGCAAGAAAAATGGATTCAAACTGAAGTTTGAAGTAGCTGCAATGATTTTAGAACAAGCAAGACCTACAGCAGTGGTTTTGCATAATTGCATTGAAGTTCTGAAGAAGAAAAGAAGTCTAAAAACCATAGATATGCTTTTGAAAAGACTTGACGATGCAACAGAAAAAATTGCAAAAACGGGAAGCAAGCTGATTAAAAATAACTACATCATAATGACTCACTGCCATTCGGGCGAAGCCATGTCGGTAATAAAACGTGCTTGGAAGTCAGGCAAAAAAATATCCGTGATTGCAACGCAGACAGAACCGCTGGAACAGGGAATAAGAACAGTCAAAGAGTTGGCGGCTGCAAAAATTCCAGTGACTTTAATTGCAGATAATGCGGTGAATTATTTCATGAAAGATGTGGATATGGTTTTGGTGGGCGCTGATGCATTGCGCAAAGAGGGTGTTGTGAATAAAATAGGAACCAGTATGCTGGCACTCTCTGCAAAACATCACAAAAAACCGTTTTATGTGGCTACAAACATGTTGAAACTTGATAGGAGAAAAAAATTCATAATAGAGGAAAGGCCGGCAAACGAGATTTATAGAAGCATCAATGACGTTAAGATTAGGAATCCTGCATTCGATACAACATCGTGGAAATTGGTTATGTATGTTATGACTGAAAAAGGGGCGAAAAGACCTGAAGTTATTTTGAAGATGATAAAATGAGTGAATGGTATTTAGACTTTGTTGATTTGGATTACAAACCTGCTAAAGATGATTTGATTTGTTTATTCAGAGTTGAACCCGCAAAAGGATTTTCAATGAAGGAAGCTACTGGTAGAGTTGCGTCTGAAAGCTCTGTAGGGACTTGGACTACCCTTTACAAATTGCCCAGACGTGTCAAAAAAATAATGGCGATAGCGTTTGAAATCGAAGGCAATTATGTGAAGGTTGCTTATCCAATGGAACTTTGGGAGGAGGGTAACGCGCCGCAATTATTGAGTGGAATTGCAGGAAATATTTTTGGCATGAAAGCAATTGAAAATTTACGATTGATAGATGTTTCGTTCCCAAAAGTCTATCTGAAATCTTTCAAAGGACCTAAACATGGTATTAAAGGGATTAGAAAAATCTTGAAAGTAAAGAAGAGGCCTGTTACCGGTGCGGTACCAAAACCCAAGATTGGATACAGCGCGGCAGAACATGCCAAAATCGCATTCGAAACTTGGATGGGTGGTTTTGAGCTAACAAAGGACGATGAAAACTTGACTAGTACCAAGTTCAATCAATTTGAAAAGAGGGCGGGGGCAATGTTAAAATTAAGGGAGAAAGCGGAAAAATCAACTGGTGAAAGGAAATCTGCATTGTTTAATATCACTGGGGAAACTAGTGAGATGATTAGAAAAGCGAAAATGCTGCATGACTTGGGTTGGGAGTTTGCAATGATTGATGTTGTGACCGCAGGAACTGCAGCTGTTCAAACTTTGCGCGATGTGTGCGGCGACTTGGGTTTGGCCATCCATGCCCATAGAGCGATGCATGCAGCTTTTGATAGAAATTCTAAACATGGGATAACAATGTATTTTCTTGGTAAAATTATGAGAATGATTGGTGTCGATCAAATACATGTGGGTACAGTAGTTGGAAAATTGGTTGGCAGCAGGCTAGAAGTCAGCAATGTTGCAAACATGATTAGAGCATCACATGTAAAACAAGCTAAGGAAACGTTAGAACAAAGGTGGTATGGTATAAAACCGATTTTCCCGGTTTCATCTGGAGGCATCCATCCTGGATTGATCCCGAAAATTATGAATATTCTTGGAAATAAATGCACCCTTTTAATCAGCGGCGGTATTCACGGCCACCCAAAAGGAACTAGGCAGGGCGCCAAAGCAGCTATGCAAGCGATAGAAGCTGCGATGAACAAAATTCCGCTTAAAGAATATGCAGAATCGCATGGTGAATTAAAACTGGCATTAGATAAATGGGGCTATTCAACACCCAAGTGAGCTTATGGCAATTCGAAAGTCGCATTTCATCTTAATCCTTATACTTGTTTTGACATTGGGAATCAATTTTTATTTTATGTCACAAAATGAACAGCAAATAATTTTCATTCCTGGGAAAGAAACCGATGCCGTAAAAATTGAAGTGCCTGTTGCAAACAGGCCAAATTTAATAGAAATTTCAACAAAATGTTCTTCGGATTCGGATTGCTCATGGCAGATAACCAATTGTTGCACGGAAAATGCCGGGGGGAATTGGAAATGTATAAGCAGTGAATCTCAAATAGAATGCAATGAGCTTGTGCTATGCCCGCAGGTCTTGTCACCGAGGCCTGGAATATCCTGCTTGTGTACGCAGGGGAGTTGTGTTGCAAAATGAGATTCAAGGTTAAGCTGCTTTCAGTGGAATCTGGCGGGAAGCATGTAGTAACTCTAAGCAAGGAGGATAGCGATGAGCTGGGGATAAAAAGTTCTGGGAGGGTGAAGATTCAAAACAACGGGAAAGTGATAACCGCTATCGTGAACATTGTAACGAAAACAGTCCCCAAGGGGATAATTGGTGTGTACAACGAGGTGAAGAATTACCTGGGTCTCAAGGAAAATGCAATAGTGGAAGTTGATGTCGCGAACTACCCGAAATCCCTGCAGTACATCAAGAACAGGTTGAAAGGCAGGCAGCTTACAGACGAGGAGATTCTTGAAATTGTTAAAGACACTGTCGAAGGGAATCTGAGCGAGATAGAGATTGCGTCCTTTGTTACGGCATTAAACAATTTTGGCCTGAATTTGTTCGAGGCTACGGGTCTGG
>CAYITO010000048.1:4670-5430 GCA_964366355.1 uncultured archaeon | reverse complement strand
TTAAGATCAGAAGAAACTTCAGTAAATGTATCACAATTACCAATAGTTAAAGGCCAAATGCCTGATTTAGGAATTTGGGGAACGATAAGTTTCTCCATTTCTGCTGGAGATTTTAAGCCCATTGAGTATAAATCAAAATCATTATGTTTTGGTTCTGCCGCACAATCTACTTTGAAGTAATATTTACCACCTATTTGTAGGAATTTTTGTCTGGATGAACCGATTCCAGCTTCCACCCATGATCCTACATAACGTTCCCAGTGTGAATTGTCTACATATTCATTTTTAGGTCCATGATGTACTGCGTCTTGTAATTCAATAGGCAAAGAAACACCCCAATAATGTGTTAATTCATGAAAAATTAAACCGAAATAAATGGATCCGATGAGATTTTCTAGATGGTTATCCGGTGGGCGTTCCATCCATTGTGTAGTTAAGGAAAAACTATCAAAAATAAATCCCAAAAGTCTGCCATTACTTCCATACGATTTTGTGGCATCGTAGGGTGTAGCTGTAAAAACACCTTTAGCTTCTTGTTTTACACGATTGAAAAATGTACCGCCGCCAAGATTCCCGTCTCTAAAATCAAAATAAATAAAGTCATATTGATCTGGATACTTTTCATAAAATTTCTTCGTGACAGAGAAGGGATCAGTGTTAAATGTACTATCATACTCCAAAATAAACACATTAGGCCTAAGCTGTGGGGTTGGAGATGGGGTGGGTGTGGGAGAGGGAGATGGAGTTATGCATTGTTGTT
>CAYITO010000048.1:0-4570 GCA_964366355.1 uncultured archaeon | reverse complement strand
ATGGTGATTGAGTGTTGCAATAGCCTTGGCAACTGCCAGAAGGGGTTGGAGATGGGGTGGGTGTGGGAGAGGGAGATGGAGTTATGCATTGTTGTTGATAATTAAAGTCAGGGCAGCAATCGCCATAACCTGCGCAAGCAGTATCACACCAGCATCCTGATGGTGATTGAGTGTTGCAATAGCCTTGGCAACTGCCAGAAGGGGTTGGAGATGGAGCTGTCTGCAGCGAACATGCTCCATCACTGCATCCATAAGGGCAGGAATAAATTTCGAATGTAGCTTGGTTATTCTGGCAATAGTATTCTGCAAGCTGATTTCCTCCAGTTATACAGAAATCTGTTTGTGATGTTGTCCCTGTAGCATCTGTCCCTGATGCAATCCCTTTCAGGAAATAACTCTGTCCGCCATCGGTGTCAGTGCATGATGGACTAGGGGTTGGTGTAGGGGATGGTTGTGTTGTTGACACTACATTAAATGTTACTGAAGCTGTGGCATCGAAACCACTACCAACGCCATCTGTATATCCAACAAAGATTGTTACTGGACCAGTGGTGTTTGTGCCAACCCAAAATGCACCGTTTGATGTGTAAGGTAAATTTAAATAAAATTGGTTATTTACAAAAACTTGGAATTCACCCTGTGTTGGCTGGGGAGATATAGTCCATTGAATAATTACAGAAGAACCTGCTGGAACTTGTTCACCTGAGCTGGGTTTGGTGATAGTAAATGAATAAGTTTGTGCTGTAATTACATTAGATAATAGGAATAAAGAAATAGCTGCAATTGCAATCGGGAAATGATAGTTCTTCATTAAATAATAACTTATATATATAATTTATTAATTTACGGTGTTGTTGTACTGACTACTGTTGTTTGAAATTAATTATGCACTTCCTATAGGAATATTTCTCAATCGCGCATGCGGTCCGCCCATCCACACCGGTACTCCGTCCATCGGCTCGTTCTTTCCGCATGTACCGGAGATAAATTCAACCTTCTTGCCCAGTGCATCAACGCTGGAGTAAAATGTTTGTGTGGTTATTTCAAGTACAGGTCTTCTAACTAAATGTTTCAATTCGCCATCTTCAATCAAATACGCCTCATTTCCGAGATATTTTGCATTCCATCTTTTGTCGTCAATGTTCCATTCCGTGTAAGATTTTATGAAAACCCCCTTCTTGATGTCTTCAAGCATCTCTTCAAATTCGAAGTTTCCTGGGAGCATGAATGTTGTTGACATTCTTACTATAGGCTCGCGATCAAATCTGCCTGCTCGTGAAGCGCCGTTGCTTTTCTTGCCAAAGATTATTCCAGTCTCCCTGTTATGCAGGAAATCGTTGATGATACCATTCTTGATTAGGAAACGTCTCTGGGCCTTCACGCCTTCATCATCATATTTGTAAAATCCAAAACTGTTGTCAACTGTCGGGTCGTCCACTACAGTGACTATATCACTGCCGATTCTTTTTCCCAGCCATTCTTTTGTAAGGTAGCTCTCGCCTGCTTGCGCCGCTTCCCTCCCCAAAGTCCTGTCTGCCTCGCCAGGATGTCCGCATGATTCGTGCATAGCTATGCCTACCAATTCCGGAGACAACAGCACGTCCCTAGTGTCCTTCGGCATCTTTTTTGCTTCGCGCAAAATTTTCAACAGAGTATTTGTCTCGTCCCTTATCCTTTCTATCAGGTTCCACTTTTTTAGGATTTCCCACCCGCCGCTTTCACCCATTGGATAGTATCGCTGCTCTGTATCGCCATTTTCCAGCGCAATCATGCTGTAGTACATGAATATCTGCGGTATCTTCCCGTGCAACTCCGCACCATCGCTGTTCGCATAATATTTTTCCGTGTTGGATGTTGCAAGCTGGAAAAATCTTGATGGAAGTTTGCTTTTGAAATCGCTCAGATTTTTTTCTATGTCAAATAAATATTTCATCTTCTCTTGGGGGGATATGTCCTCCAATTTTGTCTTTGCCTTTACTTCCCAGTTGTCCTTGCAGGCTTTTTCTTCTGAAAGCCTATTTGGTGCTTTGACAGATCTGGAAGCAACTCTTGCCATCTTGATTACATCTTTTATTTTTGCATCGATCTCCTTTTTTTCCAGTTTGTTGATTGCAAGAAAACCCAAGGCGCCATCAACAATAACTCTCACTCCGATCCCTTTGCCCTCTGCAAACACAGAACTTTCCGGTATACCATTCTTCAAAATGTAACCTTCTTCTGCCGTTGATACCAACCTAGCTTCGGAATATGATGCACCATTCTTCAGCGCAGAATCAACACAAAAATGAACCAAATCTTTGTCGACTGTCATAAAACACTAACCGCTTAGACTTTTATAAAAGATTGTTTCATATAGTTTATTAACATTTTGTTTACAAATAATCCAAAAGGTGACTCGTTGAATAATGGATATAAGATACCCAATCATTTGGCAATAATTCCTGATGGTAACAGAAGGTGGAGTAAACAACACGGGATGCCTCCTTGGAAAGGTCATTGGGAAGGCGCAGAGACGATGGATAAATTCTTCAATTGGTGTTTGGAATTGGGAATACCGCAAGTTTCTATATGGGTAGGCTCTACGGAGAATTTAACTAGCAGGCCTATGAAAGAGATATCAGAACTTTTTAAGACATACTATGCGTTTTTGGATAGGCTAGAAAAGAAACAACCAGTCTTAGACAAATATCAAGTAAAAGTCAGATTCATTGGTGATTTGGACAGATTGCCAAAAAGGATGCTAAAATTAATGGGTAAAATAATGGCTACAACTGCGGGCTACCAAAAAAGGATATTGAACATTTTAGTTAACTATGGTGGAAAATTCGAAATTTTAAATGTGGTTAAAAGATTGGCCGATACCTTTGTGAAGTTAGGGAAAGTCCAGATATCTGAAAGAACTATAGAAAAAAATCTCATGGTTCCTGTACCAGTTGATTTGGTCATTCGAACGGGCGGTCATGCAAGGATGTCGAATTTCATGCTTTGGCAGTCATCCTATGCAGAAATGATATTTCTGAACAAATTGTGGCCGGATTTTACGAAAAAGGATTTGACTGATTGCATTAAAGAGTTTACACGCAGGCAAAGAAATTTCGGCAAGTAAGTTGATGGCATGCTGTATGATGTTGCAATAATTGGTGGCGCTTTGTCTGGAAGCAGGACTGCTGAATTGCTGGCGAAACAAGGCCATAAGGTTTTGTTGATTGAGGAGCACGCAAATGTTGGCGACCCTTGCAAGTGCACTGGACTGGTTAGCTGGAGAACGCCGGAGATGCTTCCGAATTTGCCGAAAGACATAATTGTAAATTTTGTGGACAAGGCGGACTTCTACTCGCCGGATGGAAGTTTCTTCACCTTGAATTCTAAGAAGCAGGTGTATGTGCTTGACAGGCCTGGCTTGGATAGATTTTTATTTGACTCTGCAGTTGCTGCTGGTGCGCATGCAAGGACATCAGAAAGGTTTGAAAGATTTTGGTACAACAATGGCGCAGTGAGCATCAAGACCAATCGAAGCACTTATGATGCAAAGATTTTAATTGGTGCTGATGGTGGGACTTCGCAGGTGGCCAAACAAGCAAATCTAGAGATGCCGAAGGCTTTATTCTCGGGGTTGCAAACAACCGCAGAGGGTGATTTTGAAAATGTTGAGCTGTGGTTTGGCAACAAGCTGTGTCCGAAATTTTTCGGATGGATAGTACCTGAAAATAAGCATATTGCAAGAATCGGGATATCTGCGGACAAAAATCCTAATTTTTATTACCAGAATTTCCTGAAACAGAGGGTCAAATCGGTGGCGCATCCGAATGTTGCTGGGATAATCAGAGTTGGATTGATGGAGGAAACTATTAGTGATAGGATTTTGCTTGTTGGTGATGCGGCGTGTCAGATGAAACCTATCTCAGGCGGAGGAATTACATATGGCTTGATTGGAGCGCAGTTTGCCACTGACGCATGCGACAAGGCAATAAAGGGAAATAAATTCAGCTACAAATTCTTCAAGGAGGAATATGACAGGAGATGGAAGGAACAGTTGGCTGTCGGAATTAAGAGAGGTATGTTTTATAGGAATTTAATTTTTGGATTGTCGGACTTCCAGATGAATGTTGCATTTAAAATAATTAAGGCATTTGGGTATAGATTTTTGGAAAAGATTGATTTTGATTTGCTTTTGAGTTAGGATTCGATTTTAACTCCGTCTACTCCCAGCTGAGTTTCAATTGGTGTATATCCTATATTTTTGATTGTGTCAAGTAATTTACTTTTATTCTCATGATAACATAACACTATTCCGCCACCGCCTGCTCCACATAATTTAGCAGCCCCTCCAATTTCTCTAACAGCAGAAGCTATCTTATTTATTTCAGGAATAGATACTCCGAGTTCAGCAAGATTCTTCTGTGTTTCATTTATAATTCCTTTCATTCGTGCGAAATTTTTATTTTTTAATACTTCTCTCATTTCATAAGCGAGCTTGCCTATTTTTTTAATCCTCTCGCTCCTATAATCTTCTTCTAAATCTCGAACTAATTGCACCAATTCTCCAGTAGTTTTTTCAGGTTTTTTTGTA
>CAYITO010000047.1:0-5477 GCA_964366355.1 uncultured archaeon | reverse complement strand
TCTTTCGAGAGACTTCACCTTGGCCAGGAATAGATCGACGCCCTTCGGATCTTGCTCCAGTGATTCGTCGCCCTTTCAGACGATGTCCCATTCTTGCGATACGGACGATCGCTTTCGCTACGGCTTCATGGCTTAAACCACTTAGCCTCACCACTGAAACAAACTCCCTGCCCCGTGTTTCGAAACGGACGCTATGACCCTGTAAGCTGCCATTCGTTTCCTTCAAGCAGCACCTTTCGGGCCATAGCTGACAAACTCCATCTTGGTTTCAGACTCTTTTCACCCGGCTTTCGCCGTACTTTTCAGCTTTACAGGTAATTAGCCAGACTTAATTATTGACGGAAATAGAAGATTTTCAAGTTTTCTTTGTTTTGGAGTATTCTGGAAACAATTTATATTAAAGAATTTTTTAGATTCTTCGAAAGAGGTTGTTAAAATTTTCTTATGTTTAATGAAATCTCCAAATTTGATATTATTCCCTTTGAATATTCTGAGTAAATCTAAAAGTAGTTGTTTACTATTGCTACCAATCCCGACTGATGGTAACCCACCTGTAATTGTACAATGACCATCAAATATCATAACCCCAGATGCGAATGATAGTTCTAATTCCTTTTTCTGTGATTCAGAAGGTTTTGTTAACAATCTATTATCAAGTTCAGTAGATTGAATTATTCTTGGTTCTTTCACAATTTCATGTTTCTCACCTATCGGCATATCACAGATACTGAATAAGAAACGTGGTAATAACTGCTGTAGAGGCAGGAATAGCTCTAAATGCAGATTTCTCTGACCTAAAGTTAGGGTCAATTTTTAGTATGTCAATTACAGGCCACATAGGTCATCACAATGTATACTCATTGCTCCCTATACTTAAATACTTCTATTCTGTAATCTATATATCTAGCTAGTCACTTTCTGTCACCATACTAGTGCGCTATCGGACTTAGTTAGTATTTAGAGTTGCCAGTTAATGCCTGGCAGATTCCTGCTCCATATCCAAGGAACAGTATTCAGGATACTCGGAATCTTCTTTCTCACATTCCTCTACAAGGCTATCACTTTCTGTAGCGCCGCATTCCAGCAGACTTCGAGTCTGCAAGTTAAGAAGTTCCCAAGTCCTACAACTCCACATCCAATGATTCTTTCGCATGCCGTTCGTGTTGCTCTGCTTCCCTTTTACTCGCCGTTACTAAGGAAATCGCGATTGCTTTCTTTTCCTGCGGGTACTAAGATGCTTCACTCCCCCGCGTTCCTCTTCCTTTCGGAATTGGCCGAAGCCAAGGATTCCCATTCGGACATCCCAGGGTCAAAACCTCCTTGCAGTTAACCTGGGCTTATCGCAGCTTGGCACGTCCTTCTTCAGCTAACTAAGCCGAGCCATCCACCAAGTGGATACTGTTGACTAGACCTTATGACCAGATTGTTCCTATGAGTAGTGTCATATTAATGGCCTCTTTTAGACAGTTCGCTCTTCATCTTTTTTTCAGCGAATTTTATAGTCATCGGCCTTCCACCCTTCAACCCCGAGCAGCAGTCGGGATTTGCATGGGTCGGTGTCCTTGATCTCAATTGTAATTTAGCTCAGAAGGTGTCCATATCTTCATCAAATCAGAAATGAGGACATCATAGCTAAAGAAACGGACCAATGCAGATTTTATTCTGCCATAAAGACACCAGACGCAAGAATTATATTGATTCTAATAGGTTATAAAGATTCTGTTGGGGTGGGTTTTGTGTAAATAATGCTTCTTGCACCCAAAATAACTTTTCCCTAAACTACTTTTAAGAAATTGACAAGAACTTTTTTATCTGGAACATCATTTTCATACTTGTCAAAAATCAACAATCAAAACCACAACATTTATTACAGAATTAATGCAATTAATTTAAAATGAAAGAAGGCATACCCGAAATAGGATCGGAAGAATATACAGAATATTACGGAAGACTTTTATTTGTTATCGTGACAATCGTGATATTTCTGTTCGGCGGCGCAGCATTTTACTCTTATGTAGAGCATTGGCGTTATCTTGATGCCCTTTACTTTTCCGCATTTACACTGACGACAGTAGGCTATGGAGACATAACGCCACAAACTGATGTCGGAAAAATATTTACCATAGTTTACATGTTTTCAGGAGTAGGTGTTGTCTTGTATGGTTTGTCGGTCATCGCCACGCACTTTGTCGAAATGAGGGAAAGATTCTGGCTACAGAGGCTCGGAAAAATAAGGATAAGCAGGCACACCGAGACTTTTTGGGATAAGATCATGTACTTCTTAGGTCTGAAGAAAAGGCGGTTTTCTTATAGAACATACTGAGCATACTACACAAAGCCCTGCTTTTATAAAATTAGATTACGCTATATGAAGAAACATCTAAAGGAATGATTACATGGATTTTTCAACCTATCAAAAAGAATCTAGGAAAACAGCCACATATCCAAGCATCGGCTACAATTTCATCTATCCTACCTTGGGATTGGCAGGCGAAGCTGGAGAGGTAGTGGAGAAAATCAAGAAACTAATCAGGGACAAGAACGGTGTTGTTGATGATAATATTAAAACAGATATTAAGAAGGAGTTGGGGGATGTACTGTGGTATTTGAGCCAGTTGGCTACAGAATTGAATTTATCTTTGGATGAGATAGCTAGTGAGAATTTGAAGAAATTGTTTTCAAGACTTGAGAGGAATAAGATACAGGGCGATGGGGACAATAGATAGTGGACCGATCGGGATTTGAACCCGAAGCCTCTTCCTTACCTGTTTTTATATGACTGCAAGGGAAGCGATCTACCGTTGATCTATCGGCCCAACCACTCTTAATTGTAATTTAAGGTTTAAAAGAAGATTAATCTTAGTTCAACATATTATTAAAATTAATGAAACATCTATTGGTATTCTCAGTTTTAGTAGCGGTTTTCCTAAGCGGTTGCGTAGGACAGCAGACGGCAAAAGAAACACAGATGCCCACAGAGACTACAATTCCTCGACAAGTTGAACCAACGACACAGCCTGAAGAAATCCAGCAGGAAACACAATCGACAGAAAAGGAAACTTCATATGTTGGAAAAATCATCGCCGGCACAACAACAAAATATATACGATACAACAAAGCCGATCATGACAAAGCATTAGCCGAAGGAAAAGTTATTTACTTCTACTTCTATGCAAACTGGTGTCCCATCTGCGCCAAGGAAAGGCCAAACATACTGGCTGCTTTCAATGAAATGAATTATCCCAATGCAATCGGGTTTGAAGTCCATTTCAACGACAATGAAGTCACCCCGGACGATGAGAACATATCAAGACAATTCGGCATATCCTACCAGCATTCAACAATCATCCATGTGGTTGGAGTTGACAAAACCGGCAAGGAAGCCTTCAGAAGCCTGCAACCTATATCTAAAGAAACTATCAAAGAAAAGATAGCGAGTTTGTTATAATGGCTGAGGTTACAATTTTAATCGCATTTGTCGCGGGTTTAGTATCATTCCTATCACCATGCATTCTACCATTGATTCCAGCATTCCTTGCGTATCTATCGGGAACAAGCATTAGTGAACTACAAAACAAGGCAAAAGCCAGATTGAACATATTTGCAAACACAGTATTTTTTGTATTGGGATTCGCCCTGGTCTTTTCATTGATCGGCGTCCTGCTTAACAGCGTTCTGGTATCAATCGCATTTGACTTGAGGATTTGGCTGGGAAGAATAGGGGGAGCAATAATAATTGGATTTGGTTTGTATCTCTTGGGAATTTTGAAACTGCCTTTCTTGGACGTTGAGCACAAAGTCAAAGTTCAAAAATTGAAGTACAGCTATCCCACATCATTTATTTTCGGGGTTGCATTTGCAGCCGGATGGACACCTTGCATCGGCGTGATTTTGGGAAGCATACTGACACTCGCCATCACGTCTCCAGGAATAGCATTTGGTTTGTTGCTGGCTTACTCGATTGGGTTGGGCATACCGTTTATCCTAACCGGGTTGTTTACAGCACAGGCGTCTTCATTGATACAAAAGGTCGGACCAAATCTAAAATACTTCAACAGAATAATGGGGATAGTCTTGATAATCCTTGGAATTTTGGTGTTCACCAATAAACTATCAGAAGTTGCCAGTTTCCCCTTGGCCTTTGAAATGCTGAACTGATAAAATGGAAAAAGAGCACAGACAAATAATTCTATTCCTTGTAACAATCTTTGCCACTATGGCAATGACAGCACTATACCTCAATTCTTTGGGTGTAATAAGACCTCAGGAGGTAGAAGATTTCCAAAAGGCGCCAGAGCTTCAGGGGATTTCGGCTTATCTGAATACAGAAGGCATAAAAATTTCTGGTTTGAAGGGAAAAGTAGTTCTCGTAGATTTCTGGACCTACAGCTGCATAAACTGCATCAGGACACTGCCTTATCTTAAGGAGTGGCACGACAAATATTCCGACAAAGGCCTTGTGATTATCGGCGTGCATACACCGGAGTTTGAATTCGAGAAGGATTTTAGCAATGTGAAGATGGCTGTCGAGAAATACGGAATTAAATATCCTGTCGTTCTTGATAACGATTACGAGACATGGAATGCCTACAAAAACCAGTTCTGGCCTAGGAAGTATCTGATAGATTCGAACGGCTTGATAAGGTACGACCATATCGGCGAGGGGGCTTATGAGGAGACAGAGAGGAAAATACAGGAATTGCTGGCTGAGATGGGTTCAAAAGTAAGCCAGGAGATTTCAAAACCGCAGAATGCGATTGGCGTCAATCCACTTCAGGTAAACACGCCCGAGATTTATCTTGGCTATAAATTTGCTCGGGTGCAGTTGGGAAATCCTGAAGGATTCCGACCTGAACAGGAAGTAAACTATTCAATACCTGCTGAGATAGAACCTAACTTGGTTTACTTGAATGGTGTGTGGAAGAGCACTCCAGACTACATGGAACTTGTTTCTGACGAGGGTGATGTTGTATTGCTGTATTCTGCGAAGGCTGTGAACATAGTTGCAGGCAGGAAATCTTCGCTGCAGGTTTATGTCGATGGTGTCATCATCGGTGAAAACAATAGGGGTTCTGATATTATTTTGGATAGGGTTGATGTAAATGAGAATAGATTGTACAACTTGGTTTTTGACAGGGGTTACGGCGCCCATTTGATAGAAATCAAAGTCAGGGGTAGAGGATTCCAAATCTATACTTTTACTTTTGGCTAATTCTAGGTAAGGTTGGTTTTCGATGCCTTGAGGTAGGACCCTGCACATAAGTAAGGAGGTGATCCAGCCGCACGTTCCCGTTGCCGGGATGATGGAAGATTTGAAATTGTTTTTGGATGTGCTGTGTCAATTCACCTCCAACTCTTCATTAATCAGAGTCAAGCCTTTTTTGTCATATCACAACACGTTTAGGTTCATTCTTTATTTTCATCCATCAAGCCTTACGGCTACCTTGTGGCGACTTAGCCCCTCTTGCGGAAGATCA
>CAYITO010000046.1:0-5516 GCA_964366355.1 uncultured archaeon | reverse complement strand
TTAATTCCAGAATAGGCGAATAAAGACGCAACCACAAACACTAGGAGTGAATTACCGTAAACTATATACTCCTTGTCTGATATCATGGCAAGAATGCCAATAGCTAAAGCAAATAATATTACAAATTTCTGTTGTAAATTACTTTTGATATGCCGCGGTATAAACGCAAGAAATGGGAGAAACATAAAACCGAGGAAAATTATATCCTGCATGATTCTAAACGGACTATGTAATGGATGTATGCCAAATTGCGGAGCATACGGGGCATCAGGAGATACGGTGCTTGGCACTGTGGTTGGATTAAGTAGATTGCCAGTGGCAAGATAGTTATATCCAAAATAAATAATGGAAAAAACAATCGGAATGCTCGCAATCATAAGTTTATTAGAAATCTTCGGTAAAACCTTTCCCATTCCAAAAGTTTTAGATAAAAATGATCTGCCTTTAAAATTTACAATCAAAAATAAAAAGAATGCAATAGCAGGTATGAGGTCAACCTGCCTATTCAAAAATCCAAGAATACTGAATGTAACCGCAACAATCAGGTATTTTGAATTATGGCTTTTCAAAGTTTTCAGGAAAAATAAAATGGATACTAGATATAGTGGATAAGAAATCGGTTCAGTTATGAATTGCTTTAGATGGAGGTTTACGTAAGGATTCATAATTAGAATCAGAGAACCTAAAACTGCAATTGTTTTTGAGACATTAACTTCTCTCAGTATCAGATACATCAGCGGAGTTGATAGAGCCCCTATGAACACCATCAAAAACCTAAGGCTGAAAAGTGACAATCCCGAATTGAGGAATGACATACCAATCAATAGTGTCAAATGCGATGTTGACAACAACCAATTATATGGCGTCTTTCCCGCCGCTTGTTTCACATACGCAAATTCCTCCCAAACAGGGTCTTTCAGCCAATAAAACGTACTTAACAAGAACACAAGCGAGAAGATATACAGCAATACAACTAACCTTTTGTCATCTATCAATTTCCTAACCACAAAATCACGTTTAATAGATATTAATTAAAAGTTAGTATAATTAAGGCGAAAGTAGTTTTTTATGAAACTATGTATTATTGTACCGGTTTACAATGAAGGAGGTAATATTTCTAAAATCCTGCAGCTACTAAATAATGTAAATTTTGGCATTCCATATGAAATTATTGTTGTTAATGACGGATCAACTGATAATACACTTTCTGAACTGCTGAAAACTTCAAAAAGAATGAAGAATGTCAAAGTGATTTCCTATAGGCAAAATAAAGGCAAAGGTTATGCTATTAGAATTGGACTAAAAAATTCTAACAGTGACTTGTTTGTTATTCAGGATGCAGATTTTGAATACTTCCCAAAAGAGATACCAAAATTAATTAAGCACATTATCAATGATGAATCAAAAGTTGTATATGGAAGTAGATTCAAAGGCGACGCGGAAAAAATTTCATTTACTAATTTGTTAGGCAATAAAGTTCTAACTTTCATGACTAACCTGATGTTCATGTCAAACTTATCTGATATGGAAACATGCTACAAGGCTGTGCACAGAAGCGTGCTCAAAAAATTGAATCTGAAATCAAATGGTTTTGAAATTGAAGGCGAAATCACTGCCAAAATTTTAAAGAATGGATATCGAATAAAAGAGGTTCCTATAAAATACATTGCAAGAACTAAAGAAGCCGGAAAGAAAATAAAAATCTTCGATGGAGTAAAGACACTTGCCGTTCTAATAAAAATCAGGTTAGGGTTTTTATAATTCTATCTATCCTTATACAATAGTTCTAAAAATATTTCCCCAGTCTCTATCGTATCAATCTCTATAAGACCTAAGCTATTTCTTTCAGTTTCAACCTCTTTTTTATTTACATATACTTTCCAATACGGATGATAAGAAATTTTAACAGTTATTTTCGATGGTCTGTCAGATACAAATCTAAATGTTTTGGTTTCCATTTTGTTCACCACAATTTCCACACTCATGTCTACGTTATTAATTCTTATCAATGTTGGTGAGTAACCTACTACAGAATAAATAGAAAAATTACCATAATTCGTCTCAAACTTGAATAATCCTGAATTTTCAATTTTATCTTTCAATTTACTCTCACTTACAACAACATACATAGCATTGTAGGCTTTCATAGAATCGGCTAGTTTGGATACTTCAATAGTTTCTATATCCGAACCGAAAATTTGCCCACCCCCAGTGTAAAACTTCGATGAAATTAATGGAAATCCACCCTGCCATGTTCCTAGCGATTCTACACCAGTGTTTTTTGTTGACAGTGCAAAAATGTGAGAATTTCTCAAATCATTTACCCCGAAATTACCAAAAGTATTTTGATACAAAACTCTTGTTTCTTTACTACCGGCATTTTCTTTAATCCAAGTCCAAACATTGTTTATGTCCACCATTTCTTTTACTTCATCTGAAGTCTTCAAATTAAGAAAACCATTAATTTGTGAGAATGATAAAAGCAGGACAATGTAACCTATCAAACCAACTATCAATATATTTCCATGGAAGAGCTTTGTGTTTATTTTTCTTGCAATCTGACTTCTTGCTATTTCAACAATTCCATATGCGGCAAAAATCGACATGGCTATTCTCGCATAGACAAAATATCTTGGAAATTGGAAGAGGCTACCAATTATAGGAAACTGATTCAAGCCAAAAAAGTTTAAAATCCCACTTGCAATTGCAACCGATATAACTAAAGTTACAAAAAACAAGCTCGATTCTGTAGTTCTTTGTCTGAAGAAATAAACCAATCCAATTAATGACAAGAGACCAAAAATTGATTCTGCAATGTTCAATACACTAAACAATAATAAGTTAGCCAAATTGTTAACGACATTTCCAACATTAATTTCCCCGGAAATCCAGCCAACCTGCGTTTTTATTTCTTCAGCACGCATGTGCGGTAGGAACAAGTAACCAAGGCTTTTGAATACCAATGTTGATAAATTATCAGAAGTAAACTCCCCCTGACTTCCTAACAAAGCACTTGAATCTAGGTAAGATTTCCACGGCAGAAGGCTAAATCCTATTATCCAACCAACCAACAAAATTGCCAACATTTTATTTGTATTACTTTTTAAGACCCCCATCACTGCAAAAACTATTGTAAAATATAGCAAGAACACTACTGTGAAAGGATGCGATAAGAATGACAATGAGATGAGAATTCCAAGAGGTATAGAGTCTCTTATTTTCAGTTCACTCTTAGTCAAAATATAGATATAGCCCAAACCGAATATTAACCCTATATACTGCCCCCATAAGCCGCTAAATGTGAATGAGATGAAATCAAACTGGAACAGAAGCAAAATAGCCACAACCAATGCGATTTTCGAATCAACAAATCTTTTCAAAAGAAAGTAAACAAGAATCGCTGGAACTATATACGAAATTAAAACCATTAGCTTGTAAGCGTTTATCACACTTATGTTTGATAGAAAGTGAATGATCGCAACTATCCAAACACCAACTGGATAATTGAAGATAAAAATCGGAAATCCAGCAGATTCGATATTTGACCATCCGTACAACTTCCCTTGTGGTATAAGTTCTTCTATCAAAAAATAGGCCTCTGCCAAATGCGGCGGATTGTCTTGTGCTATTAAATAGCCGTCTTTGAATATTGGGTAAACAAGCAAAATTCCAGTTACTACTAATGCCAAAATTGGTAGAATCGATCTCATTCTCATCACTTCTTAAGGATTGACAACCTCAGCTTGCGCTCTTTCAAAATTTCTTTTCTATCCTTCCAAATGGTGTAGTAACTTTTCATTATCAGATGGCCTTGACCATGCAAAATGCTTTTCACGAAAATTAATGACAGGCCAGGCACAAATTTAATCAGTCTGCCCGCTGGGAGATTGAACAGCATGGCTTTGATTCTATTTGTCTCCCTCAAGACGAATGCGTAAGGCTTATCATATTCCTTGACGTTCGTGGCTTCTCCTATGTGAATTATACCGCTATTCTTAACCAGAACTATCCTGTAGCCCCTATTCCTAGCTCGATAGCACCAGTCATTTTCCTCTCCATATATTGGGGAGAAGTGCTTGTCATCAAACATTCCAATCTTGTCTATAGCCTTCTTCCTCAAAATCATCGCTGCCCCACCAGCCGTCTCTACCTCCTCTATCTTATTTTCCATTATCGACTCAGCATCGCCCAATTTATCAGGAGAAATTTGTAAAGAGCCAGCGGCAGCTATCCGCTCATCATTTTCCATGACTTTTACAATATTTACCAGCCAACCTTTTAACACCTCCGTGTCATTGTTCAGGACATACACATATTTTCCTCTAGATAATTTGAATCCCTGATTGTTGCCGGCAGAAAAACCAGCATTTTTTTTGTTTCTGATGAGCTTCACATGCGGGAACCCATCTTCTATCATCTCTACACTACCATCTTTACTGCCTTGGTCAACGACTATGAGTTCGTAGTTGGGGTAATCAGTATTTCTCTCTATGGACTTTAGGCAATCCCTGGTTAGTTCCTTACCATTCCAGTTCAAGATGATTATAGATACCAACGGCCGAATTTTCATACTTATCTATCTTATATAAACTTTAAAAATAGTAGTAAACCAAAATTAGTTCACCCTATAAACCATAATGATTTTATGTCGCTGTCAATAGTAATACCATTCCACAACGAGGGAAAGAACGTCTCTACAACCATTTCCAAACTACACGCCTTCTTCAAATCAAGCAAATTGGACGGCGAGATAGTAGCTGTTGATGACAGAAGTACTGACGATACAGGCAAAATCCTAGACCACATTTCTAAGAGGTATAAAATTCTGAAAGTTGTCCACCGAAAAGGTGAATCCAAAGACGTCGAGGTTGGGTACGCTATTAGGGATGGCATAAAAGCAGCCAAGTCAGACATAGTTACAATAATTATGGGTGATCTTTCCGACAACCCAAACGACATTTCAAAAATGGTCAAAAAAATCAATGAAGGTTATGACATCGTCTGCGGTTCAAGGTTCATCAAAGGCTCTAAGCTGGTTGACTATCCTTTTCTAAAATACATAATGGTTAGAATTTACAATTCACTTTTCTCATTCTTCTTCGGATTGAACCTCCGTGATTTTTCTAATGCCTTCAAGTCCTACCGAAGAAATGTGTTCGACCAAGTAAAGTTAGAGTCCAAGGAATTTGAGATTACTGCTGAAATGTTGCTTAAGGCGCACATCTTTGGCTATAGGATAGCAGAAGTTCCAGTTAGTTGGGTTAACAGAAGAAGCGGGGAGTCCAAACTCGGAACCTTTAATTTTTCCCTTAAATTCTTGTTCCTAAAGCTTCCAAGAATCGGAGTAAGATACGGATTAGTTGCGCTGAAACTTTATTCCATTTACCTAATAAGCCGACTAGCCAAAATGTTTTGATAAGTGGTTTTATGCAATCAATACTGATTTTAGCCACACAATTCAAGCCTAATGTCGGCGGCATACAGACTTATTTGGACGATTTTACAAAATTTCTGGC
>CAYITO010000045.1:0-5657 GCA_964366355.1 uncultured archaeon | reverse complement strand
AGTTTCGCGCGTGTGTTTGGTGGGAAACTCATTTTCTACGTTTAACTTGGATTGGAACTTTTAGCGTTTCTTCGGCAACTTTGTCAGCATATAGCTCAGTTATTTTTGCATCTAATTCTATCAACTTTCTGACAACAGGATTTTCTTCATTTAATTTGTACATTTGCGATTTGCCTACAGTTCTAGTTTGTTCAACAATTTGTGTTTTCCCCAATACTTTCCATATGCCGTGTAGGGTAGACCAACCGACTTCTGAATTTTTTGCTATTTGTGTTTTTGAGTAGTCAAAAGGTCTGTTCTCCAGCAAGAAGTCTACAACTCTTACAAATGGTGTATTTCCCATGACTAAAATGAATGAAGACAGGCCGCTTTCTTTTACCATAATTCAATGTATTAATGTTCACATTTATAAACGTTAAGCTTTTATTTATGAATATTCATTAAAATGAATAATGGATGAATGGCTAAAAGCTTGGGTATTGAACAAACTGAAAAGACACCGCTATATAGGAGGTAAACATACAGATATGATTAACATAAGAAAAGGTGCTGATCCGAAGAGCTATTCTGAAATTGAAGATATTATCAAAAACTTAGTCAAGTCTGGTAATATCTTGGTTAAAATCGCATCATACGGAAAACACGTTTCACTTAACCCTAGGCCAATAAAGGAAATAGATGAGTTTATACAAAAGAATTTCACCGAAGTTGTTTTTAGATGAGTATTAGATTTGATAAACAGGTTGTTCCTATGGGTAGTAAACTTTATTTTAGAAAATATCGGCATTTAATTAGTAAAATAGAGGGGAAACGTTTATATAGAGATAGTTACCATATAGTAGTGATAAATTATGGGTTTATTCAGGAGAAGAGATCCGTATTTAGGACGTCGACATTCTAAAGGAAACTTGATTTCAAACTACCTTACATCAATTGGACGTGCCATAGCAGGAGTTGTAACAGCAGGAGTTGTTAGTGGTCTACTTTACTTTGGTTATTTTAACAATAATGGCGCACCTTCTCAACATGGTATCCTACGCATTTCACGTGCAAGTTCAAGTTCAGCTACAGCACAACCAGAACCATATAGATGCAGTCGTGTTTCTCCACCCTTAATGGAATACAAAATACGGGATGGTGACACAGTTTATGGAATTATTGGAGCTGAAGGTTTGGATGGTCAGAATCTTGTCAACGTTGCAGGGCTTTTAAGAAACGAAAACCCTAACATTGGTCCAAATTTTGAACTGAATGCAGGTGACGTAATAAACGCGCCTGATATGAATTGTGATGGTAAGGTGGGCGCAAGCAATCCTTCTGCAGGCGAACCTATAGCTATAAAATAGACTTAAATTTAGAAAATCAGAAGGGGTTTTTTCCTTTTAACAAAATTATTTCCATTCTACATAAGCATAAGTCCCTAGATTTGCTAATTCAGGATAATTATCTTGGTAATACTTATGCAACGTCCCTAGCCATGTCTGACCATCTAAAATACCAGCAGGTGCATATTGAGGATAGCCATATTTAAAGAATACAACAACATGATCACCCACCACAGCGCTGCCTGTGTCTGTGCATTTGTATTCCCTTCCTGTAGAGTCGCCGATTATTGAGAATTTTTTGTTTAGCTTTAGAGGGTCGCAGGCGGCTTGACCTTCAGCAACTTGTACACCACTTTTTGTAATTTCGCAAAATCCGCCAGGAATGCAGTCATAATACGTTGTATATGTTTTTTCTAAACTTGGTGATGGGGTAGTTGCTACCGTTAAACCGCAAACAATCTGATAATCAAAGTATGGGGCATTGGGCACATAATAGTTACAGCAATCTCCATAACCAACGCAAGCTGTATCACAATAACATGTTTTACCGCTGCCTATGGAAAATGATTTATCACACTTGTCTTTTGTACATATAATTCCTGTGGGTTGTATAGGCGTTGAAGTAACACAGCTTGGTATTGGATTTCCTGCGCAATTATAGCCGTATTGTGAACAATGATTAGGTGTACCTGCACAACATACCTGACATGGATAACCGCTACACTCGCCATCAGTTCCTTGTGGACATGTGCTTCCACCTAGTGGAGTGGAGGTAGTGGATGGTGGGACTCCTATAGAAGCTCCTGCACTTTCTGTGCTTTTACAATATTCCTTTTGCCACTTTACAAATTCTGGATTTGTGTGAACAATTGAACATTCTTTGCATTGTGGCAAATAACCTTCTTTAACATATTGTGATTTGCATTTTGATGGTTCATCATCACAATAGCCATCATTACCATAGTAAGTGTTAGTATAGTCACATCCTGTTGGTTTTGTAGTTCCTGCACCAGCTCCTGTTGCCTGTTGATAAACATCGGGACATGTTTGGGATATGTAGTTTTTGCTGCCTTCTGGTTCGTTACCTCTGCAATAATCGCCATAAGTTTTTAATGAATCTACATCACAATAACATCCGTCATCGGATGGTATAGCTTTACCACAAGTACTCACACCATTTTTGATGCAATAACCGGGAAGTCCATGTTGGGAAGCCTTAACATTAGATGACAACAGAAAATATGTCAGTAAACCAGCTAAAGTGAATGTAAACAGTAAAATAAGCATTGGTGAACGCAATTGTATCAAATAATATTTTGCTTTTTTAAAATAAAAGACTTTTTCTGCACTCTACCCAAGAAAGTTAGTTAAACCTAACCATACCTTCTCATCTTAGAAATTCTTCTCCACTTCTCTTTCAAATTTTCATATCCATCTCTTCTTTTTCTAATAACCAAAAAGTAAACAACGATTGCTACAACTATAATTATTACTACTGGTATAACTAAAAACAGATAATTAAATTCGCTGGCTGGTTCTCTTGTAACTTCTGCTTGTTGTTGAACTGAAA
Source organism: uncultured archaeon (assembly GCA_964366355.1). Lineage (GTDB taxonomy): Archaea > Aenigmatarchaeota > Aenigmatarchaeia > CG10238-14 > SCSR01 > JACQIA01. The sequence goes on along the minus strand of CAYITO010000045.1, from coordinate 2,762 downwards.
TAATATCATAAGTCTGTTCCGAAATATCAAAAATGCCGTTTCCATCTATGTCTATACACGCATAATACTCATGCTCGCCTAATGCAGACTGAAAATACTCTTCACAACCAGAACCAGCAACATCACAAGATATAACAGTTTCATTATCACAACTACCCTTTTTGATATACACGGTTTTATTATCGCAATCCATAAGCCCTGAACTAGTTGCTTTTAATTTTCCATCCAAGTACTCCAGTGACAAAGATATATTGCCTCTGCAAATCTTTGGGCAAGTTTCATTGGAATTCCTGCAACTACTGTCGTTTTCGCACCACCTGCAACTTATGTCACTGCAGGAAGATTGGTTTGCGTAACTTAGGCATGTCTTGTTTTGAGTGGTATTTTCCTCCGGAACTGCAGGCCCGACTATAGTTTTGGTTGCGGAAGCCAATGGCAGACCAGAGACGGTTGCTCTTGCTCCTGATACTCCTATACCAGATGCAGAAAATATCTGGAAATTGAAATTATCTCCATTCATCAAATTGCTGCGCATTGTGTAAGTAATCAGAAAGTAGGCGGTTGTATTTGCTTTTAGCATGTACCCGCTCTGGAACGATGCTGTAAATATTCCATTATCGACTGAATATTTTCCGAATGAAACCAAAGTGTCCGAGGCATCGATACTTCCAGTGCCGTTTGAATCGACATAAACCTTTATCACGGAAACTTCTTTTCTATCATCTCCACTTCCACCAGCAACTAAATCCATTGAACTCAATATGGCATCGACAACGCCATTGGCAACTTTAATTTGAATCATCTCGCTTTCGGAGGTGTTGCTGTAATTCCAAATGTGGTTGGGTGGTGTCTTCTCGCCTAAAGAAAATGCCAAGGATGGTTTGGGGGCTAGGAAAATTTGAAATCCTAATGCTGTCTCATTGTCCACAAAATCAATCGATTTGTTGTAAACCCCGTCATTGTTAGTATCAATAACCAAATCATAACTTCCTGGGACTGTGTCCAGATTCCAAATTTTGGTCAAAGGCAATAGTCCTGTTGAATCTGTGGTGGTAGTGATATAAGAGACTACTTCAACCAAAGTCGTACCATTGGTCCATGAATCGCTGTTTGAGACTATGTAAATCCGAACATTCTTGCTTCCAGTCGTTACGCTTTCATTCCCGGAAACATAAACGCTTTCATTCGAGTAAAAGATGTTCTTCTCGTTTCCATTTGAATCAGCTGCGAATATCGTTGCATTGACACTGGCATTTAACAATAGAAGAGAAGTCAGAAAAGCAATGTGCAACATGTATCTTTTCATACGAATAATAATCTCATTTCAACTGCTTTAACGTTTTGACATCCATTATCTCAAAATAATCCACTTCATTCCCGGCAGTGATTTCATCTTTCCTTTCCTCTGGTATATCCAGTTCCAGCTGCTCGTAAGTCTCCATGTCCATCAACTGCGCTTTGCTGCCGACGACTGCCAGGACTTGCGCCTTCTTTTTCAACATTATCGGGACGTCTACTGTCTCGCCTGACGGAAGAACCATACTTCTATGTCGGTTATCTAAGATTCCGCTGGCGTCTATTCGGTATTTTCTCGAGCCGTGCTTTCCGGAAGTGCTAGAAGTGATCTTGCTTATCTTGCACGGCGCGTCGTCGATAATTATAAAGCCGCCTTCTTTTATATCGCTAACCTCAGCAGTCGTCTTGTCCATTAGACAAGAATTTGGTTTTTCTTTTATTAAGGTTTTACAGGCGATTTACCTGACTGCGATTGTGATGTCTTCCCTTTTAATTGTAACCCTTTTGGCATGGTGCGAGGCCGCAACTGCATCTACTGATATCTTATTTGAGAATTCCAGCAAAGTCAGCTTCAGTTCCTTCAAGGCTGAAAGGGAAACCCTCTCGGCTCCGGCTTCACGCGCCAGCTTCTCCAAAGGCAGTAGTGGGAAATCCTTTACCATAAATGAATTATTGTAAAATCTTGTAATAAATCTGCGAAAATTGGTTCCAAACCGATATCTTTATATAGGGATAAAACCAACAAAAAGCTTAAATAATTAACTGTTTATAGTTAATTAATCTTTTAAAACTTTCACTAGTGAGTGATAAAATGGCCAAAAAGACAACCGGAAGAGGAAATGTTTGTCCTGAATGCAAGAGTACGCAGTTTATCGAAGACCAATCCAGGGGAGAGCTTTACTGCGCCAAATGTGGTTATGTAATGCAGCATGATATCGTTGATACTGGCCAGGAATGGAGGGCGTTTGATTCTGAGCAGATGAGCAGGAGGGCAAGAAGCGGTGCACCTTTGACTTTCACCAAGCACGACAAGGGCCTTACTACCGAGATTGGCAAGGGTCTGGGCGAGCTGTACAAAGTTCCTGCAAAAAAGAGGGCTCAATACTACAGATTGACGAAATGGCACAAGAGATTGATAAAAAGCAAGGACAGGAATCTTTCTTTTGCATTGAGCGAGCTTCAAAGGATTGTTTCATTTTTGAATTTGCCAAGACCTATCCATGAGAGAATAGCCAGATACTATGAGGAAGCTGTTAACAAGGGATTGGTTAGGGGCAGAAGCATAGAATCTGTTGTAGCTGCGTTGACTTATGCAGTTAGCAGGGAATTTAGCTCTCCAAGAACTTTGGAAGAGATATCTGAAGCCAGCGGCATTGATAAAAGGGAAATTGGCAGGACTTACAGGTACATTGCAAGAGAATTGCAGATTAGAATTTTGCCTGCTGATCCCGTGACTTATGTTCCAA
>CAYITO010000044.1:0-5867 GCA_964366355.1 uncultured archaeon | reverse complement strand
ACATAACATCTTTTACTTATTGCCGCAATTATAGCGGGCTCACCGTAGACTACAGAGTGTTCTCCAATCAAATGAATCTTGCCAGGAGCTGATACTGTTATCATATACCTCACGTAATTTTGAAAACATTTTCCTTGTTGATTCTTTGAGCTTTAGACAATACCTCATCATAAACATTGCTAAAGAAATGTATCATTTCATTTGATCTTGTTAGCAAACCTCTTACTATTTTTCGCTCCTCTGGGGCGGAAAATCCTATCAATGCCTCCTTTTCTGCAATTACCATCGTCAGAATATTTTGTGCATCAACAGCACCCAAAGTTACATTGTCATAATTATTTAACCAGTCCACATTTTTGATAACTTCATCTTTATTTTTTCTCAGTTCCCTGTTGCGCAGGAAATTTTTATCAAAAATGTACGAGAAATCAATTTCTTTTGCTCCTATTCTTTTTTTGTACATCTCCAGTAGCTGCTCACCCCAATAGCCTAGCTTTTCGTTTACAAAAAGCAGGAATGGACTGTGGGATAAAATCCTTACTGCCTTCACGTCCTTAATCATGTAGTATGCGGCCTCGTAAAATTCTTCGGAAGATTTTATAATTACGAAGTTTTGAGTTGCAAATGCGCGCAAACTGTTTATGATATTTCTTTGCAGCTCCTTTCTTTCGACATCATTATGCTGAAGGAAATTTCTAAACCTGGTTTCAGGTTCTGTCAATGAGAAAAATGCCTTATTTTGCAGCTTTCTGTTGAGAAGTTTGAGTCGCACGAGTTCATTGAGATAAATGTAAATTCTGCTAACAGGTATTTTCACATGTTTTGACACTTCTTTTGCTGTCAAATCCCTGTCTGGATTGTGCAGGAAGAAATTGAGCAACTTGAGGTGGTTCTTCTTCAGTCCGAAGTGTATCAAGTCGTTTATTGTTATATCATACACTTTTATCGATTAAAATGTAAGAAAAGTAAATATAAATGCTTTTTCATTGTTCTTTAATGGAAGACGCGCTGAGGGGCCGTAATTTGTCAGTAGTTTCCTTATTTTGCTGAAAGTTTGCTATTTGTGATGTGAAATGACCGATGTCGTTGGTATTGCAGGGTATGGTGCTTACATACCTCCATATAGAATAAAGGTAGAAGAGATTGCCAAAGTCTGGAACAAGGAAGCTGACCAGATTAAAAATGGTTTGGGTATAGAGGAAAAATCAGTTCCTTCATTGGATGAGGATACAATAACGATATCTGTCGAAGCTGCTAGGAATGCTGTTTTTCATGCTGGCATAAATCCTAGAGAAATTGAAGCAATTTTTGCTGGTTCTGAATCACATCCTTATGCCGTAAAACCTACAGCGGCAGTAGTTAGTGAAGCAATAGGTGGTAGTACAGCTCTTACAGCAGCCGATACAGAGTTTGCATGTAAAGCTGGTACTGTTGCAATACAGATGTGCATGGGAATGGTGAAATCGGGCATGATTAAGTATGGGTTAGCGATTGGTGCTGATACTTCACAAAGCATGCCTGGAGATGCTTTAGAATTTACCGCAAGCGCCGGTGGAGCTGCATTTATTGTGGCAAGAGATAATTTGGTTGCAGAAATAGAAGACACCTTCTCATTTACAACAGACACAGCCGATTTTTGGAGAAGAAATTTACAAGAATTTCCTAGACATGGTGCGAGATTTACTGGAGAGCCTTCTTATTTCAGACATGTAATTTCAGCAACAAAAGGATTGTTAGAAAAAACTGGCATGGGTGTTAATGATTTTGATCATGTTGTATTTCATCAACCAAATGGAAAATTTCCGCAGAAGGCTGCAAAGGATTTAGGAATCCAAAAAGAAAAACTGCAACACGGATTACTTGTTGGTAAATTGGGGAATACATATTCTGGTGCATCAATGCTTGGTTTAGCATCTGTATTAGATAATGCTAAAGCAGGTGAAAGGATTATGGTAGTTTCTTATGGATCTGGAGCAGGTAGTGACGCATTCAGTATAAAAGTTTTAGATGCGATAGATGAAAAACGTAAACGTTCGATGGCGGTCAAAAGATACTTAGACAGGAAATTTTACCTAGATTATGCAACCTATGCAAAGCACATGGGGAAGTTAAAAGGGTGATTGTATGGAAAACGTAGCAGTGGTCGGATATGGGTTGTCGAAATTTGGAGAGAGATGGGAGGCAGGCTTAAAAGAATTGGTGTCTGAAGCGGCTGTGGCAGCGATTAACAATGCTGGCATAGAATCCAAGGAAATTCAATCTTTGTTCACAGGCTCGATGTCAAGTGGAAGATTTGCTAACCAAGAACACTTAGGAGCTTTGGTTGCAGATCAATTGGGATTGATACCCATTCCATCTGTCAGGGTTGAGGCTGCATGCGCATCAGGCGGGGTTGCTGTGCGACAAGCTTACATAGCATTGGCATCCGGCGCGTATGATTTGGCATTGGTTGTTGGAGTTGAGAAGATGACCGATGTCCATGTGGGTCACGCTACAACTACGTTGGGAACGGCTGGTGATTATGAGTGGGAAGTTTTCCATGGAGCAACATTTCCTGCGTTATATGCAATGATGGCGAGAAGACATATACATGATTTTGGTACTACAGAAGAACAAATGGCGTTAGTTTCTGTCAAAAATCATTCGAATGGATCCAAAAACAAATTTGCTCAATTCCAAAATCTAATCACAGTTGATGCTGTTTTAAATTCATCAGTTGTTGCATCACCATTGAAATTATTAGATTGTTCTCCTATAACTGATGGGGCTGCAGCAATAGTTTTAGCTTCAGAAGATTTAGCAAAGAAACTCACCGATGCACCAGTCTGGATTGCTGGTTCTGCACAAGCTAGTGACACATTAGCTCTGCATGATAGGGAAAGTCTTACTTCATTAAAAGCAACTAGAGTTGCAGCAGAAGATGCTTACAAACAAGCAAATGTTACACCTGGAGAAATCAAATTAGCAGAAGTTCATGATTGTTTTTCAATTGCAGAAATTCTTGCGATAGAAGATTTAGGGTTTTTCAAGAAAGGAGTCGGAGGCAAGTCTATAGAAGAGGGGGAGACACAATTGAATTCAAAAGTATCCATAAACACATCCGGCGGATTGAAAGCCTGTGGTCATCCTGTTGGCGCTACAGGAGTTAAACAGATAGTTGAACTGACAATGCAGTTGAGAGACGAAGCTGGCAACAGACAGGTTTCTAACGCAGATATAGGTTTAGCTCATAACGTCGGCGGCTCGGGCGCTACGGCTGTTGTGCATATATTGAGGAGATAGAAATGGAAAACATAACATCATTCACATGGAGAAGATTGAAGAACAGGTACAATTTAGTCGGGAAGAAATGCAACAATTGTGACAGTGTTTATTTTGCGCCGAGAATGATTTGCTCGAAGTGCAATCCTCCGCAAGAGACTGTTGATTTCAAGCTAAGCGGACTTGGCGAGGTTGTCAGTTTTAGTTTGGTGAATGTCCCGCCGGAAGAACATGCGGCTATGGCGCCATACGTTCTTGCAATTGTCCAATTAAAGGACGGGCCAAAATTAACGACACAGATAGTTGACTGCACTGAAAAGGAGATGAAGATAGGAATGCCGGTTGAGGCGGTTTTTAGAAAAATTACAGAAGATGGAAATGGTTTGATAAGCTATGGTTTTAAATTCAGGCCTTTGTTGAATGGGAGAGGATAAAATGGATTCGATTCATAAAATAAGCAAAACAATTGTACCGAAATTGGAGATATTGAGGGAGGATGGAAAGATTATCAATCAGAATATGATGCCGGATTTGAGCAAGGAAAAAATTACTGAAATATATAAGACGATGGTTTTCTGCAAAGTATTTGATGATCTTGCAGTAAAACTCCAGAGACAAGGAAGGATGGGGCCTTACGTTACTATCAGAGGCCATGAAGCATCGCAGGTTGCCAGTGTGTTTGCAATGGAAGAAAGTGACTGGATGTTTCCTTCTTACAGAGAGAGTGCTGCATGCATCGCAAGAAATATTCCTTTGAAAAATTTATTTTTGTATTGGATGGGCGATGAGAGATGGGCTGGAGATAAAGCGAACGGTAACAATTTCCCGATTGCGATTCCGGTCAGTACCCAGATACCTCATGCCGTTGGCGCTGCATTTGCAGCGAAAATAAAAGGGGATAATGTTGCTTCGCTCGTTTACTTTGGTGACGGCGCGACTTCGAGAGGAGATTTCCATGAAGCGATGAACTTCGCCGGAGTGTTCAAGCTCCCTGTAGTTTTCCTATGCCAAAATAACCAATATGCGATATCCCTCCCAAGAAAAATGCAGACTGCAAGTGAAACTATAGCCCAAAAGGCTATTGCATACGGCTTTGAAGGATTGCAAGTTGATGGAAATGATATTTTTGCCGTTTACAAGGCAACCAAAGACGCATTGGAGAAAGCGAAAAATGGTGATGGTCCTACTTTGATAGAATGTGTTATGTACAGGTTGGGTGATCACAGCACTGCAGATGATGCTAAGAAATACAGACCGCAGGAAGAGGTTGACTTCTGGAAGAAGAAAGATCCTGTTGACAGATTGAAGAAATTCATGGAAGAAAATAAGATGTGGTCAGAAGAGGATGAAAGGAAGTTGGTTGATGAATGCGGGGAAAAAATAAATGCTGCGATAAAAGAAGCGGAATCTATGGAACCACCAAAGTTTGAAGAGTTGTTCAAGCATACTTTTGCCGAGATGCCATGGTTCTTGAAGGAAGAACTGGAAGAATTGAAACGGGCTTATGATGGAAAGGAGCCGGAGATGAGTAACAAGGTTGAAAAGATAGAAGGTAGTTTCCCATGATGCTGAACATGCTACAAGCAATCAATCTTGCCATAAAGCAGGAGATGGAAAGAGACAAGGACGTAATAGTTTTTGGTGAAGATGTCGGTAAAGCAGGCGGTGTGTTCAGAGCTACCGAAAGTCTTCAGCAAATCTTCGGTGAGAAACGGGTATTCGACACGCCATTGTCTGAACTGGGAATTGTTGCAACTGCTGTGGGAATGGCGGCATACGGATTGAAACCGATTGCAGAAATACAATTCAGTGGATTCATGATGGCTGCATTTGAGCATTTGTACTCGCATGCTGCGAGAATAAGAACACGTACCCGCGGACGTTACACATGCCCGTTGGTTGTCAGGGCGCCGCACTATGGCGGCATACATGCATTGGAATTGCATTCGGAGGGGACAGAAGCTCTATTCGTTCACGTGCCGGGATTGAAAGTTGTCATCCCGTCAAATCCGCATGATGCGAAAGGTTTATTGATATCTGCAATTCGTGATCCTGACCCTGTGATATTTTTGGAAGCAATGAAACTTTACAGAGCAGTAAAGGAGGAAGTTCCTGAAGAGGAATATTCAATCCCACTGGGAAAGGCAAAAGTGATGAAGGAAGGAAATGATGTCTCGATATTCTCTTATGGTGTGATGGCACAAGTTGCGCTTAAGGCGGCAGAAGAGGCGAAATCAAGAGGCATTGATTGCGAAGTTATTGATTTGAGAACTATATCGCCGTTGGATGTTGATGTGATTTTAAATTCTGCCAAGAAGACAGGAAGGGCGATGGTTGTCCATGAGGGTCCGAGAAGATGCGGGATTGGTGCCGAGATTGCAGCATTGATAAACGAGAAGGCAATGCTTTCGCTGGAAGCGCCTGTTGCAAGAGTAACTGGATATGATGTGCCGTATCCATTATACAAAATGGAGAAACTTTACCTGCCTGATATCAAGAAAGTTTTGATTGGCATTGAGAAGGTTGCGAGATTCTAGGCCTATCTTATTTGTGATTTAAGATCGGAAGAGCACACGTCTGAACTCCAGTCACGTAGAGATCTCGTA
>CAYITO010000043.1:0-6045 GCA_964366355.1 uncultured archaeon | reverse complement strand
TGTGCCTGTCACGTAACTTTTCTATCTTGTTCAAATCAGCGATCAAAGCCATTATTTTCTCTGCTGGCACTGGCGTAAATTTCTTCAACGTATCCAATGCGTTCTTCTGCTCGTACTTCATCTTATCATTTTCGATTTTTTCCAGTTCGTCCTTGGCTTCCGCATTGTTTACAATCTGATCGCTTATTATCTCCATTTTGTCACCATTTGATATTTACAATTAATTAGCATATAAACGTTAAATGGTCTTCAGATGCTCGGGCCTTGAGATTACCTTTTTTAACTTATTGCCGTCGAACAGTTCGATGATATAGCTGTTGCCGCGCCTGCCGATGACCTTGCCTGCCTTGCCTTTGAACCTATGATACGGCATTCCCTTGTGGCTTGAAGGCTCTTGTGAGATGACAACGTTCTGACCTTCTTTGAATTCCTGCAAAAATTTGGTTATAGGAGGTCTGTAGGACGGCTTTTGTCTTAATTTTTTCCTTGTGGATTGCCTGTAGCCATGGGATTTTGTAACCATAAAATCACTTTGTATGTATTTTTACTACATCCAGCTTTATCTTTTTAACATTATTGCCCAGTATTTCTGATATGTTTGGAGTTGTCCTTCCTTCATCCCCGCTTATCAATTCCTTGATGTAAAGTCCGGATTCTGTCCTAACCTTCACCAATAGTTTTCTTCTGCCCAATTGCTTGTAGTATACAGATTTTACCCGGCGTTTTCTGAACTTATCAGCTCTCCTATGCATAACGCGCGTCGGTGTCTTTTGCAGAATAGGCTCTTTTACAATTTCTTTGATCAATTTTAATTTCTTCCTGTCGATGTCTTTCTTAAATTCAATTTCGGCCTGATAAGTTTTGTCGATCTTTTCGGTCTTCAAATTTCTTATAAAATGTTTGCCGTCCTCGATTAATTTCAAATTTTTCACTTTCACTTTCTTTGACTTGTTTATCTGCTTTCCAATTTTCTTCAAATCAAGGCTTCTTTTGGCTGGCTTCAACATCTCCATTACAAACGGCCTCCAATCAAGATTTCTTGCATCAACATCCTCGCGGCCGGAACCGTGGAAGGCAGCGCCCTTGCTGCCGGATGATTTAATTAAAGACTTCTCTATGATTTCCTGGACTGAAGTGTGGTACAATTTACCCTCGCCTTTGCAGAAAGTACATCCCTTCCCATTGCATCTATTGCATATCCATTTTGTTTGCGGTATGCCTCTGGCCAACTTCTGATATTTCCCATAAATGTACAGACTTCTTAATTGCAGCCTGACAGTGCTGATTTTTAGATCCGCGAGAATCGTTACATCGGGGTTTTTCAAGTTGAACTTAGTATGAGTTAATTTTTCCACCCTTTTACCGAGCTCGCGATTCATCTCGGCTTTAATTGATTCTACATCTTCTATTCCAATTTTTTCCCACAGCTCATCTTGTTTGCTGGCAATTTCATTCGGGATTATCGAGCCGATTAAAAATGTTTGGAAATGTATGCCCTCCAATTTTTTGACAATATCAGCGGCTACTTTATTAATTTTATCTTTGAAGAAATTATTGCACAAACTGCAAACTTCTGGCTCTTTGAATTTTGTTTCAGCCAAATTATTCGCAAATTCAATCAAAATGCTTCCGCGCTCAGCATTTGTTAATCCGTGCCCCAACATTCCAAATTGGCGCCCTAAACATGTTGTGCACACTTCGTGCTTTAGAATTTCGAATAGCTTTTCTTTATTTTTAGCCTCCTCAAGAACTTCTATAGGAAATTTCATAAATTGATTTTACGGAGTTAGAATTTAAACCCGAGCTGTTTGGAAAGATTCTTCAAGGCTCCTCTCTGTAATCCTTTCGCACCACCGAGAGACTTCATCAGCTTCCTCATCTGATTGTATTGGTTCAGCAATTCCCTTACTTCCGCCTCGCTTCTGCCACTTCCCTTGGCAATACGGACTATCCTCTTACTATTGATCAGTTCTGGGAACTCCCGTTCGTCCTTTGTCATGCTTTGAATGATGTATTTGAAGGCCTTCAATTTCTGCTCCTGCTTTTCTATCATGCCTTCAGGTATTTTCATCATTCCCATTCCAGGAATCATGTTTGCAACTTGGCTCAATGGTCCCATCTTCCCCATCGCCTCAATCTGTTCCATGAAATCCTGAAGAGTGAACTTGCCTTCCGCTATTTTCTCGACGGATTCCTTCTTGATTTCAATTTCCTTTGCCTTTTCGAGCAGTGTCTGCAAATCGCCCAAACCCAACAACCGAGAAACAAACCTTGTAGGGTCGTATACCTCAAAATCTTCTAGCTTCTCACCAACACCAACGAATTTTACCTTTGCCCCCGTTACAGAAGTTGCAGCCAATGCACTTCCTGCCTTTGCAGTCCCGTCCATCTTAGTTACAATAACGCCGGTTATGCCGACCAATTTGTTGAATTCTTCTGCCTGCTGCCTTGCCACCTTTCCCAAGTCGGCAGGAATTACAAGCAGCACTTCATCTGGATTAATTATTTCTCCCAATATTTTCAACTCATCGGCCAGCTCTTTATCCAAAGCGTTTCTTCCCGAAGTGTCAAAAATCAACACGTCATATTTTGCGAATTTCTGCAGAGCGTTTCTTGCCGTGGAATTGAACTCTTTTCCTTCCTCGACATAGACAGGCACGCCTATCTGCTTGCCGATCTGGATTATTTGGTCGGTGGCTGCAGGACGGTGGTAATCCAGGCCGACAAAAACTGGTTTCAATCCCTGCTTCAGGAAATATTTGCCCAGCTTGCCAACCGTAGTTGTTTTTCCGCTACCGAAAAGACCGACCGCCATTATTCGTTTCTTGCCCCGAAGCCCAGCAGGCTTTTCTCCCAGAAGGACTACCAATTCTTCGTAAATAACCTTCAAGACATGTTCCCTAAGTGTCATGCCGGAAGGCAGTTTTTCCTCGAGCGTTCTTTTCCTTATTTTTGAAATCAAGTCGTCAGCAAGCTTTACGTCAACGTCAGACTGCAGCAATATTTTTTCCATGTCCTGCAATATTTCTTCCACGGCATCCTTGTCAACAGTTGTGCCAGTGACGAGTTTCCTGATTAAATTGCTCAATCCCTTGCCAAAAGCTCCTATCATGATAACAAGTACTCGAATCTAATTTTTAAATCTTTGCTAAGCAAGCAGATTATTGACAAACTGTTCCTTGTCGAATTTCTTCAGGTCTCCGTATTCCTGCCCGGAACCTAAAAATATTATTGGTTTCCCCAATTCGTAGGAAACTGACAGTATTGCGCCGCCCTTCTCGTTTACATCAACTTTGGTAAAAATCACTGCATCAACCCCAATTTCATTGAACTCACGGGCTTGAATGACTGCATCATTTCCTGTCAAAGAATCTACGACAAGGACTTTCAAATCCGGATTGTTCACCCTGATAATTTTTTGCATCTGGTCCATCAGATTTTTGTTCGTATGAGCTCTTCCAGCAGTATCCGCCAAAACAAAATCTATGTTGTTTGCCTTTGCATGGGCTATTGCATCATACAAAACTGCGGCAGGGTCGGCTCCATACTTATGCTTGATTACTTTGATGCCAATTTTTCCTGCATGCTCCTCCAATTGTTCGATTGAGGCGGCACGAAATGTATCGCAGGCTGCAAAAACGCAAGTCCTGCCATTGTCCTTCAAAATCTTTCCCAATTTTGCCAATGAAGTGGTCTTTCCAGAACCATTGAATCCCAAAAACAAAAGAACGGCAGGTCTTTTCTTATTCATCACTTCATCCAAATCTACTTCCTTCACATTCAGAATATTCAACAGACTAGCTCTCAATGCATCAATTACAATTTCCTTGTCCCTGCCTTTTTTGATTGTCCTGTCGGTCAAAGATTGCAGCAAATCCTGCTTTATTTTCACTGCAACCTCGACTGCAACATCGGTCTCTATCAGATCAACTTCCAAGGAATCTAATATCGGCAACAACTCCCTTTCAGACAGTTTCTTTTCTGTTACTGCCCTCTTTATTTTTTCCTTGATCCTTTTGAAAACAGACTTTATTTCTTCAGGCCTTTCCTTTACCTCTGCCAAGCCCAGCTTTATTTCCTCGACAATTTCAGGTATCTCTTCCTTGACTGGCTGCACTTCCTCAAGAATTTCTTCCTGGGTTTTCTGCTCTACCTCCCCAACTATCTTTTCGACCTTCTCGACAGCTTCCTCTTTCTTTTTTAATTTACCAGAAATAGATTCTACTACCTTTGATAATTTCTTCTTCAGGATGCCAAACATTTAACCAGCTTCTGACTGTTGGAATTGTTTAGCCATGTCCTGCAGCTCAGGCCCGAGCTGGTTGATTGCATTAGAAACCGATAAAATTTCATGCTGCATTTTATTGACAGTACCTTCGATCTCCTTCCTTCTTTTTTCCAGAATTGCTTTGCCTTCCGCAGTTGATTTCTCCAAGGCAATGCCAGCCCCGATCTCTACAATCAGCTTGCCGTTGTTAGCAGCCTTACCAGCCTTGTAGGCCTCGCCGCCGATAGGAAACAGAATTTCGACATTTGCTTTGTCCAGCTCGCCTATGCTGCCTAAAGTTGCCTGCAGCTCTATGGCTTTGTTTATCAACATGTCCCGCTGCTTCATCAAACCATCCAATCTGGCCTCGAAAAGCCTGTAGGTGAGAATCTTTTCCTGCAATTCCTTTTCGCCCATTGTAATCTAAATTTTAATTAGAAGACAAAGTATTAAATATGAAACCTGCTATTGCATTCCTTTCTTTTGCAATAATCTTCAGTGTTTTGGCTGCGGTTGCATTGGCGCCTGATTTGGTGACATTTGATCAATCGCCATTCACTGCTTGGTGGAATGACACGATAATAATCAACGGTTCGGCAAGATATAACAATAATACGGGTATTTACAATGCGAATCTGAACATTAGTGTTGGGAACGTGAAATGCAACAACACTACGGATTCAACAGGCAATTATACATGCAGATTTGCTGCGCCGCAAGAGGTTGGCACCTATTCAATTCTGATTAATGTGACAAACAGCACAGGCCAAAGCTTCACAAACACTACGACATTGAAAGTAAGATTTAAGTACGGCGATACGCCAAGTGGGACCATAGATCGGGTTGTTTATGAAGTGCCGATTTTCATACAGGAAATGTCTGGCAGGATAAGAATACTTTTTGCAAGAGTTACTGTCTGGCGCACTTAACCACTCAGTCCAAATTCCTTTTTCGCAACATCACGCAGCATTCTTATCAAGTTCACCAGCTGGCTTTTTTTTATTGCCACGGCGCCGACGGATTTGAATTTGCTGCTGGCCCTGATCAGATGGTCATGCTTGGTCTGGTTCAATCGCACATATTCTTCCTCGCCTTCGTATCGAGGCTGCTTGAAGACATCAATCCAAATTTTGTCCATCAGGCCTTGATCCAGACGACCGACGAACTTGCTGGGACCGACTGAATAGTATATCTTTGCCGGACCTTTTTCGTCATAGTTTATCCTCTTCTCCATCAGCATCCGCTCGCATAATTTGGTTACGGTATGCCTGTTCAAGTCCAGCTTTCGGGAGATGTCATGTATTGTCATGCCGCGCATGCTTTCATTGAGAACAGCCAAGATTCGCCTGGCATTCTTGGTATCATATTCCACTTCCTTTGTGGTTTTGAATTCCATGGCAGACACTTTAATTGTTATTATTAAGTGTATATATATTTAAAGCTTTTGTTGGCTGAAATAAGGCAAACCAAGCCGCATAGGCGTGAAAATCGTCCTGTATCGGCTTATTTGTGGAAACCATCGGAAGTCTACTCCCGAAAACCTCTTAGTATACTTTGTATAGATATTAATTGAGGTGATTAAATGACTACAATAACTGTATACCATTGCGACAAATTGCCGAGTGTTGCTGAAATATGCAGCAAGCTGAACGGCAAGAAGAATGGTGACAGATGGCTGACGGCGAAGCCGAACAAGTACAATAGAAATGAGGCTTTCATACTATACTGGCACTACGAGGACATAGAGGATACTATAAAACGTTTCGCGGACGAGAATG
>CAYITO010000042.1:0-6250 GCA_964366355.1 uncultured archaeon | reverse complement strand
TTCTATAAATCTAACTCGAAAAATGGCGTAATTTTGTTGCATATGTTGAATAGGAATCGAAATGATTGGAATGCATTTGCCGAGCAATTGCAGAAAGAAGGGTATAATGTTCTATCTATAGATTCGAGAGGGCATGGTCAAAGTTTGAAGAAAAGCGGAAGAACTGCAGAATGGCAAATGTTTTCAGATAAAGATTTTAATGATATGATTTTGGATGTCAAGGCCGCAAAAGAATTTTTAGAAGGCAAAGGTGTGGAGAAGATTAGTATAATTGGTGCCAGTATAGGTGCTAATACTGCGATAAATTACGCAGAAGAAGATATGGAAATCAAGACTGTTATTCTTTTGTCACCTGGGTTGGATTATAGGGGAGTGAAGGTTGAGGATACAGTAAAGGATTATGAGAATAGACCAATACTAATTGTTGCCAGCGAGGATGACGAATATTCTGCCACGTCTTCTAGGCACTTGATAGAGCTTGCTGTTGGAAAAAAAGAGTTAAAAATGTATGCAGATGCTGGCCACGGAACTAAGATGTTTTCTAAATCAGATTTGGATGACTTTATAATAAGTTGGTTGAAGGAAAATGGTTAAAGACCCTGTTTGCAAGATGGAAGTAAGCGAAGAGTCACCGATAAAGGCTGAGTATAAAGGGAGTAATTATTACTTCTGCAGTAGCAATTGTCAGGCAGAATTCAAGATAAACCCTAAGAAATTTGTTAAATAGTTGTTTAAAAACATGAAACTACATTTTACCTACTTTCAGCAAAAATTTTCTCTCCTTTTTTATGAATTCTTCTACTTTTTTAGCAAATTTATCTTTTGAACGCACGCATTTTACCTCCTTTTAACCAGCCTTTTATTTCTTCATCTTTATAATAGCCTTCCCTTATTCCCTGTAAAATATTAGTGTCATGTATAATATTTATCTTCTTACGATTTATGTCTAAGAATACTGCAGTTACAACTACCGCTGTCCTTCTGTTAGCACTTTCAAATGGATGCCTAATTATAAGTTCTTTTAACAGAATAATAGCCTTATCGTAAACATCACCATGTTTTCTTTTGACTTTTTGTAAAATTTCTTCAATAAGATGCCTACCAGCCAACAAACCAAATTTTTCTGCTTTGTAAACTTTCAATTTTGCTAGAATATCTTTATTCGCTTGTATAATTTCTTCAACTGTAGGATAAATTTTTCTTTTTGGCTTCATTTTACTTAATATTTAACTAAATATGCATATTATAACAGTTCCAATAGAATCTAAGGTATGATTTATGCCCATAGACCCAGTCTGCGGAATGCATGTTGATGATAACAAAGCCATCTACAAAAAGGAGATTGACGGTAAAACTGTTTACTTCTGCTCCGAGACGTGTTTGAAAACTTATGAAAGACCTGAAGTGGAGCTCAAGAAACTGAAAACCTTGGTTGCTTTCAGCGCGGTAATATCGATACCGGTAATTCTGCTGTCGTTCTTCTTGACAATTCCAAACGAAAATCTTATACTTTTCCTGCTCGCTACACCAGTTCAATTCATCGCTGGCTACAGGTTTTACAAGGGACTTTATGATGGATTGAGGGCAAGAACCACAAACATGGATACTTTAATTGCTATAGGCACAACAGCGGCATGGGCTTACAGCACTTTGGTTGTATTCTTCCCAGCAGTTTTCAAAGGCGAAACTTACTTTGACGCATCTGTGATAATCATAACTTTGATTTTGACCGGCAAACTTCTGGAAGAAATAGCGAAAGGCAAGGCCTCTTCAGCCATCAAGAAGCTCATGGGACTGCAGCCGAAGACCGCAAGAGTTGTCCGAAATAACAAAGAGATTGATATCCCAATTGACGATTTGTTGGTTGGCGATATTATAATCGTGAAACCCGGCGAGAAAATTCCTGTTGATGGTATTGTTATAGAAGGCCGTTCGTCTGTAGACGAGAAGATGCTCACTGGAGAAAGCATGCCTGTAAGCAAAGAAGTAGATGACGAGGTAATTGGGGCTACGATAAACAAGTCAGGTTTGCTGAAAATCAAAGCTACAAAAGTAGGCAAGGACACGGTACTGGCGCAGATAATCAAGATTGTCCAAGAGGCATTGACAGTAAAAGCGCCAATTCAAAGGCTGGCAGACAAGGTTTCCTCCTACTTTGTTCCCGCAGTGATAGCTATAGCAATTATTTCATTCTTTGCGTGGTTGTATGCTGGGACTGGATTTATATTCGCACTGACAATTTTCATTACAATTCTGATCATCGCATGCCCGTGTGCTTTAGGCATAGCAACACCAACTGCAATCTTGGTTGGAACCAGTCTGGGAGCTGACAATGGTATTCTTATAAAGACCGGCAAGGCGCTTGAAACATCCCACAAGCTGACAACAATTGTTTTTGACAAGACCGGGACTTTGACCAAGGGCGAGCCTAAAGTCATTGATATAAAATCTGTTGGAAGGGCAGATGCAGGTGATATATTAAGGTTGGCAGCAATAGCAGAGAAAGGCTCCGAGCATCCTCTGGGCGAAGCGATAGTAAACAGGGCAGAAGAAATGAAGATCAAAATTCCAGACGGCAAAAATTACGAGACTTTTGCAGGCAAAGGCATAAGAGCAGAATATTTGAACAAGACTATCCATGTCGGCAACATGAATTTCATGAAGGAATTCAGAATCGACGCAGGAGAAATAGAAAATGAGGTGCAAAAGCTTGAGAAATTGGGAAGAACTGTTGTTGCCGTTGCTTTTGGCGGGAAGATTGTAGGTATCATAGGCATTGCAGACACGTTGAAGCCTTATTCCAAGGAAGCTGTACAACAGCTGAAAAGGATGAAAATTGACGTCTGGATGTTTACAGGAGACAATCCTAGAACTGCGCAGGCTATTGCAAATGAAGTTGGCATCGATAAATTTATGTCGCAGGTGTTGCCTCAAGACAAGGCAGCTAAGGTTAAACAATTGCAGGAAACAGGGGCTGTGGTTGCAGCAGTTGGGGACGGCATAAATGACGCGCCGATGCTTGCTCAGGCCGACATAGGCATTGCAATAGGCTCTGGAACGGATGTTGCATTGGAGACAGGCGATCTGGTTCTTATCAAAGATGACTTGAGGGATGTCGTCACTGCGATAGATTTGAGCCGATATACAATCAGGAAGATCAAGGAAAACCTGTTCCTGGCATTTGCATATAATGCAGCAGGAATACCGATTGCTGCCGGATTGCTGTCTATATTCATTCCAGGTTTCTTGCTTAACCCAATTATCGCTGGCGCGGCTATGGCGTTCAGTTCCGTTTCCGTAGTTGGCAATTCGTTGTTGATGAGGAAATACAAAACTAAGATAAAAAGTTAAATACAATACGTTCAATTATTGGTAGTGATTCTATGGTGGACAAGGAAGCTGTGATGAAGGAAATAGAGTATTAATTATAGTAGTAAATACGAAATTATTATTTAATGAAAACTAAATTTCTTTTAATAATGATGATAACATTTCTTTTTCTGTTATCCAATTCAATTCTTGCCCAATCTTACTCCTTTACAATCACCAACCCAGCACCAAACACGCAAATAGCAACCAACACACCCGTAACAATCCAATGGACAATATCCCCCCAGCCAACCCAAGGCGAATTCCAAGTATTCATAAACAACCAGTTTTACATCAGCATACCATACACATCAAGTGGTGCTTATTGGATCGGTACAAGCACCCTTGGTAATGTAAACGTATTTGTCGGATATGAAAGCGGCAATGGTGGCGGTTTTGATGCTTCTGCTTCAGTGACGCTTGCTACATCATCCTCCACATCAACTCCAACTACACCATCCCCACCACCAGCCACAACCCCCACAACTTGTACAGATTCTGACGGTGGACAAAGCTATTTTGTAAAAGGAACCACATCCGGACAATCAGATTTCTGCATAACTGGAGGAAATCAGCTTGCAGAATACTATTGCCAGAACAATCAAGTCACATTCGAAATTTATTCCTGCCCATTCGGCTGTAGTGATGGAGCATGTTCGCTGCAGGCATCTCCAACACCACCTCCTAGTCCAACACCATCCCCCACCCCATCTGCAAACAGTTGCCTAAACAGATGCAACAATTTCGATTCAAGCAAGTCATGCCAATGCGATTATCCGACATGTGCCAATGTTTATCCTCCTGACTGTTGCAGTGATTACCAAAGTGCTTGTGTTAATGCACCATCCCCCACTCCTACACCGACGCCAACACCCACCCCTTCAGGCAGTTGTCAAGGCTATTGCAACACTCAATCACCGTCAGGATGCTGGTGCGATACTGCTTGCGCTGGCATTGGCGATTGCTGTCCTGGCTTTAATTATCAACAACAATGCGCAACTCAACCAACAATCCCATCCCCACCGCCGCAAACTTCTGGAGCAGGGACCATACAAGGCATAGAAACGCTTACTGTCAATCTTTTGAATCTGAACAGCAATTATGCTCAAAAAACTGGAACAGAAAAGGGGCAAATACTCAGCCAACTTATAGGAACAGCCAAACAGCGTAAAGCACAAATGATCAAGCTCATAGAAGAGAATCCTCAAGAATTCCTAATAAACGCATTGGACTCAAAAACTAAAGCTAGTCTACCAATTGAGGTTCAACAAGAGGTAGAATCTGAAATAACATTGCAGGCACCTATAGAGGTATTTCATATTGATGATTTTGATAAAAAGGAAAGTAAATATATTTACATATTAGACACTATAGATGGGAAATCGTACAATCTACATTTTATAGAAAGCCCACCCGAATTAGATTCTGGTTCTTTGGTTATAGCCAAAGGAATCGTAAGTGATTCAGAACTCGTGGTGGAGGATGTAGATGTTATTGTACCGGCTTCTATCAGTATACCCCCATTGTCTCGTACTTTAGGGAACAAAAAAGTACTTGTGATGATGGTTAAACTTGAAGGTGACCACAGTAATGACGCGGATGGTATACCAATTACAGCTGATAGAATAGCAGCAAGTATGGATACAGTAAACCTCTATTATCAAGAAGCCTCTTTCTACCAAATTAGTTTTCTGACAGATATTGTTGGTTGGTACACAGTAAAGCCTTGTACTGGGCCGGGTGGGTGCTCTTTTGACACATATGGAAAAAGCGCGGACGAAATTGCTAAGGCAAATGGAATGGATCTAGACAATTACAATCATATACTTTATGTATTCCCTGACGATGTCAGAGATGGCAGTGCAGTTATGTTTGGCAGAAAAGCTAGAGTCCATGGCACCGTTAAGCCGGATATTATTGCCCATGAAATAGGTCATAATTTAGGTTTGGACCATGCTAACACACTCATCTGCAAGAATGTTGCTATTGATTTTTTTTCCAAATGTAAGATGAAAGAGTACGGTGATCCCTTTGAGATCATGGGCATGCGATTTAATAATTATATGTTACATATTAATGCTCCCCATAAAATAAACCTTGGATGGATTCCGTTTACTAGAATCCAGAAAGTTACAACAAATGGAGTCTACGAAATTACTCCATTGGAACTAAACTTAGGAGAAGTCCAAGCGCTTGAAATAAGTAAGCCCGATACACGTAACAATTATTATATTTCATTTAGACAACAGATTGGATTTGATCAAAATCTACCAACTTCTGTAACAGAAGGTGTGAGTATACATATTGATGATATGTTCCCTAACAGAAGATTTACGTTCTATTTAGACCCCACGCCAGGTGATGGGGACATTACAAATGCTGTACTTACTGATGGAAGCAGCTTTTATGATCAGAATAATGAAATTACAATCACTCAGTTGAGTCATGGTGTAAACTATGCGACAGTTTCAGTTATGTTTGGCGATAAAATTTTACAGGGACCCGACCTTGTAGCTGATTCTGCTGTTGATTATTTAAATAAATTTTTAGACGCAGAAGTGTATAATAACGGGGATGTTTTTGCAGCCGAATTTAAAATTAGACTTCAAGTTGATCTAGGAAACGATGGCAATTGGGATAGAATTGAGGAAGAATTAATTATGTATTTAGCACCTAAATCAAAGAAAAGAATTGTCATTTCCATAGGATCCACAGATTCTGGTACCCATAGAGTCAGATTTTGTGTAGATGTGAATAACCAAATTTATGAGACAAATGAAGATAACAACTGTATAGAGAAGATAACAACTGTATAGAGGAAATCTTATTTGCAGGTTAATGTTATTTTATTCTTAGTTCAGCCATTTCTTCCCTGCCAAAC
>CAYITO010000041.1:0-6285 GCA_964366355.1 uncultured archaeon | reverse complement strand
TTCCTGCACTTCTCAGCCAGCTCATTCGACTCATGCGCTATGTCGTATATGTTTTTTTGATCAGAGCCTTTGACAACAGGAACCATCAATCCAGCCTCTGTGTCTACAGCAATGCCGATGTTGTAGTATTTCTTGACAATTATAGTCTCATTCCCCTCATCTAGTGACGCATTGAGTCTCGGATTCTGCTTCAGCGCCGCAACAACCGCTTTGATCACGAATGGCAAATATGTCAGCTTTATCCCCTTCATTTCAGCAACTTTCTTTTCTCGCTCCCTGACCTCAGCCAGCTTTGTGGCATCTGCTTCGTCAAAGTGTGTTACATGCGGAGCTGTGAATGCCGATTTTGTCATGTGCTCGGAAATTATTTTTCTTACACCCTTTAACGGTATCCTATCTACGTAGCCCCACATATCATACTTTTTCGTAATCTTCAATTCTGACTCTCCTTTTGCTTCTTGTTTCATCGCTTTCTTCATATCATCTTCAGTTATTCTTCCACCAAAGCCAGAACCTTTTACTTTTGACAAATCCACGCCAAGTTCTTTTGCCAATTTCCTGACAGCAGGAGTTGCCAGCACACCTTCGAACTTAACTTCAGGTTTGGTTTCTTCAGGAGCCTCTTCCAAATAACCAACAACACTAGCAGGCCTCACTTCAGGCTTCAAAGATTCTTTGACTTGCGTTTCATCCACCTGTTCACCCCTTTCACCGATAACAACCAAAGTTTCGCCAACCTTTACCGTCTCGCCTTCCTTGATATTTATCTTGAGAATCACTCCCGAATACGGCGATGGCATCTCGACAATTGCTTTATCGGTTTCAACCTCCCCCAAAGCCTGGTGCTCCTTCACCTCATCCCCCTCTTTAACCAGCCACTTGACAATTTCACCCTCTGTTATTCCTTCGCCGACATCGGGGAATTTGAATTCTTTTGCCATTTCAATCTTTATTTTCTTTGTTTTAGAAAATAGAAAAAGGTATGCTTACAGATATTAAAATCTCATCACGTCTTCTATAGCACTTGCAACCTTGTCAGCACTCGGCAAACAATAATTCTCCAACTTTGGCAAAGGCGTTGGCACATCAAAGCCGGTAACTCTCTTAATCGGAGCTTCCAGACTCAAAAATGCTTTTTCATTTATTAAAGCAATCAACTCTGCAGCAAATCCCAATGTTCTATATCCCTCTTGGACTATGACAACCCTGCCAGTTTTTTTTACAGACTTCACAATCGCATTGACATCCAATGGCTTCAAGCTCCTCAGATTAACAACTTCAACCGAATATTTGTCACCAATTTTCACAACCGCTTCATTTACAGTTTTAACCATCGCCCCCCATGCAATAACAGTAACATCATCACCTTCTCTGACAATCTTTACCTCACCTATAGGGATGCTGTATTCCTCTTCAGGCACTTCCTCCTTAATTGCTCTGTAAACTTTCTTGGGCTCAAGAAAAACAACAGGATCCTTGTCCCGTATTGCAGATATCAGCAAACCTTTCGCATCATACGGCGTTGCTGGTATTACAATTTTGATTCCGGGCATGTGTGATAAGTAGGTATCCACTATTTCAGAATGATGCTCCAATGCACGTATGCCGCCTCCCGACGGCACTCTAACAACCATTTGCACATGAAACCTGCCTCGAGAGCGGGTTCTGATCCTTCCAGCATGCGACAGCAATTGGTCGAATGCAGGCGGCAAAAATCCGTCAAACTGTATTTCAGCCACCGGCTTCATGCCTGATATCGCCAACCCTATGCTCGCGCCGACAATCCCCGATTCGGCTAATGGCGTATCAATAACTCTATCATCACCGAACTGGTGCCATAAACCTTCTGTCACTCTAAACACACCGCCATTCTTCCCAACATCCTCGCCCAAAAGGATAACAGTAGGATCTTTTTCCATCTCTTGTTTTAATGCAAGATTTATTGACTGCACCATGTTGAGTTTCATTTTTCCAACTCCGACATCTGCTGTCTCAATTGTTCGGTAGGTTTGTCATAAACATAATCAAACATTTCTTCCGACTTCGGTTCTCCTACAGACTCGGCCCTCCTGACAGTTTCATTGATTTTCTCTTCTGCATCTTTCAGCAGCTTTTGTTCGTCAGAATCGTTCCAAATATTTTTCTTCACCATAAATTTTCTCACTCTATCAATAGGATTCCTTTTCTTCCAATAATCAACCTCTTCTTGAGACCTGTATCTAGCAGGATCGTCTGATGTAGTATGTGCTCCCATTCTATAGGTGTAACATTCTATCAATGTCGGCCCTTTCCCATTTCTTGCTTTTGCCAATGCATCTTTTGCCACCTTATAGACCGCGAACAAATCATTCCCATCAACTTGAATTCCTTCAAATCCATAAGCTGTCGCCTTTTGTGCAAGTGTTTCGCTAGCCGTCTGCCTGCTTCTGGGAACGGATATTGAATACTGATTGTTTTCACAGATGGCAACCAACGGAACCTTAAACACACCTGCAAAATTCATCCCCTCATGAAAATCTCCTTTGCTTGTAGCACCATCGCCAAAATAAGTGACAACCCCGACATTTTTCTTTTGTAATTTCATGCCCCATGCAAATCCAACCGCATGAGGTATCTGCGTGCCTACTGGAATAGCAAGAGTGAAGATGTTAAGATCGTCAGGGATTTTCATCCCCCTTTCATCACCAGCCCAATATTGAAACAACAATTCCATCGGCATACCTCGCAGAATCATAGCCGCGTTGCTTCTGTACATCGGAAACATCCAATCATCCTTTTCCATCGCATACGCAGAACCAACCTGTGAAGCTTCTTGTCCAGTCAAAGGAGCAAAAGTTAGCAATCTACCTTCTCTCTGCAATTTCCAAGCTATCTCATCCCATTTTCTCGCCAGAACCATGTATTCATACATTTTTCTTATGTCATCATCACTGAGTTTCGGCATCAAATTTTCATCAACAACATTTCCTTCTTCATCTAGAATTTGCAACATCTTCGATTCGCTCGAGGACCTTTTCTTTGGCATATATTCCTAATTTTGGTTTTTATTAATTAAATCTTGAACAAACGCTAATTCAAACTTTCCTTTATTTCCTTAATAATACTTAAGGTATCATTAACTTCTTTTGAAATATTGAATTGTATATCAGTTGCTTGAGTTTCTGATGTTATTTCAATCGGTGTTTTTACTAGTCTTTCCCCTATAAGTAATTTAAAAGCATCAGGTGAAGTATAATTGATGACACTGAAGATGGTAAAGCCTGCGACAACCAATGTCAACGACAAAAGTATAACTAATCTTCTATTCTTATTCTCTATGATGCTTTTACCTTTGTCTGTTAAGGTATAGAAGACCCACTTCCTACCAGGTTGTTCTATTTTAGTTACTAAGCCCGCTTTTACAAGTATATCGAGATGTTCTAAAATAGTCGAATTACTTTTGCTAAACTTTTTCCCTAAATCAGATGGAGTTCTATTGCCTTGAGATAATTCCTTTAAAATTTTTAGTCTTGTATCTCCCGAAAGTACTTTCAGAATATCCTTGTCAACTATGGTAACTGTTTCTTCCATTGCCAATCAGTGCAAATCTTCTTTGATATTTTTAATTATTGATGAAACCTCTTGTATACTTGATGAAACTTCAGCTTGAGATTCAGTTGCTTCTTCCTGAGATTTCACAACTTTGACACTTGGTTGAATAAAATTCATGTAAACTAAGACTATCGCTAAAACAATTATAATTATCAAAGCTATAAGCAATTTGGTACCCATCACATCTCCCACTTATAATTAACTACTGGCACTAAAAATCTTACTAAGCAAACTACTTATTTTACCTTCAAGGTCAATAACAATATATCTTAATTTTTCCAGTATTTCGTCATTTAAGTTATCTTGATTGTCTCTTAAATATCCTTGTACATTGCTGGCATCAGTTGCTAATGTTATGAAATCATTTGATATGTCATTCCACTTGTTGGCTTTATCTATTACATCCTTTCTTTTATAGTAGTCAGATATAACTTTTGCTGTTTCACCTAAGTCACCAAATTTCGTTTTCAATAGTTCCAAATTTACCGATAATTGTAATAAATGAGTTGGATCTAAAGCTTTATATTCCCTCACACATGTGCGTAAAGCTTCTGAGTATACATAGCCTTCTTTACAAGATGTTGGTCTAGGTGTTGGCGTGGATAGTGGCGTGGTATTTTGGACAGTTGCTGTGGGCTGTGGCAAAGTCACAGGTAGTGTGGCGTTTGTTTGATTTGGAGATGGAGTTGATGTGTTTGTTGGAGTTGGTGCAGGCGTGGGTTGTGGCAATGGTATTCCCGATTCCTTTACAATCAAATCCGCCCCTACAACCGTCCCATCAGCTAATGCTCTAACACTAACTACATTTATACTTAAACCAGTTGCTGTTGATATTTTTGTTTCATTCCTGCTGATTACTAAAATATCTGCATCTGTATTGTTTAAATGACGTATTACAATCTTAGCCCATGTATTGTTGGAACCTAAAGGTGCATACAGCTTATAATTACCAAAGATAACTGCCTTGGTAAAATCAGCAGTTCCTGTTACATCTACTGTCTGTGCAACAACATTACCGTGGAAAAATACTGATACCAATAATGATACAATAATAAATAAGCTTGCATATTTGTTTCCCATGCCACTAAATGACAATTACTAACAATTAAAGTTATCATTTTTATTCGGTTTTCACCGAATAAATTTATTCTACATGCCCATTGCTCCTTATTACATTCTTAATGAACAATTCCCCAGCTCTATAACTGCTTCTTACAAAGGGGCCCGACGCAACATACAGAAATCCCATATCCTCAGCCATAGCCTTATAGAATTCAAACTTCTCAGGCGAAACATATTCCGCAACAGGCAAGTGCCAGTCACTCGGACGCAAATACTGCCCTATTGTCAGCATATCAACGCCAACAGTTCTCAAATCCTTCATAGTCTGCATTATTTCCTCATCAGTCTCACCAAAACCTACAATAATTGAAGACTTGGTAAAAATCTTAGGATTTAATTTCTTAACATTTTCTAAGACAGACAACGACTGTTCATATCCCGCCCTCCTGTCCCTGATTTTTGACTGCAATCTCCTGACAGTTTCCACATTATGCGCTATGACTTCCGGCTTGGCATCCACAACCCTCTTAAGACAATCAACATCTCCTCGGAAGTCAGGAATCAAAACCTCAATGATTATTCCAGGAATTCTCTTCTTGACTTCGTTGATGCACTTTGCAAAATGTTCTGAACCCTGGTCTTCCAAATCATCCCTGTCAACACTGGTGATAACTATACAATCAAGATTCCATTCCTTGATGGCATAAGCCAGCTTTATCGGCTCATAAGGATCCACGGGCTTGCCTTTGGCAGAAGAATTAACTTGGCAGAACCTGCATCCGCGAGTGCAGACATCACCCAGTATCATGAAAGTAGCAGTCCCTCCAGACCAGCACTCAGACATGTTTGGGCAGTGTGATTCCTCGCAAACTGTATGCAGGTTGTATTTTTGCAGAGTTTCCTTTATCTTAACGAATTTCTCCGTAGTAGGAGGCCTGATCTTCAGCCATTGCGGCTTTCCTCTGCTCGCTATCATATAAATATCTTAATCATCACCTAATAAAAGCTGTTATAAAACATAATTCTATTTAACTTTTGTCGTCGAATGTGTTTGGTATGAAATTGAAAGCAGAAGTATTGGTCATAGGGGCCGGTCCCGGCGGATATGTAGCAGCCATTAGATTGGGGCAATTGGGCAAACAAGTTGTTCTTGTGGAAAAGGATGGTTTAGAAGGTTTAGGTGGCATTTGCATGAATCACGGCTGTATACCATCAAAAGCATTGATACGCGCTTCAAAATTTTTCCATGAAATTAAAAATGCAGGTGATATGGGTATAAACGTCTCTAATGTATCGGTAGATGCCAGCAAGATGCAAGACTGGAAGAACAACATATTGAAGAAACTCAGAAGCGGAATAGATTTCCTTTCAAGAAAAAACAATGTCAAATGGATAAAAGGAGAGGCTTACTTCGAATCTTCGAACAGGGTTAGGATCAAGGGCAATGACGAAATCGATTCTGTAGAATTTGAAAAGGCGATTATCGCTACTGGCGCAGTTCCAAATGCTTTGCCTGGGGTGGAATTCGACGGGAAGAATGTTATAAGTTACAATGAAATTTTAGATTTGCGAGAAATACCAAGCGAGTTGTTGGTTGTTGGCGGCGGCTATATTGCAGTAGAGATGGCTACA
>CAYITO010000040.1:0-7284 GCA_964366355.1 uncultured archaeon | reverse complement strand
AAACCCACCCGACTGCTGCTCTGATTATCAGAGTGTTTGTGGTGGAGCAACATCCACTCCGCAACCAACACCCACTGCTGGCAGTTGCCAAGGCTATTGCAACACCCAATCACAGGCAGGATGTTGGTGCGATACAGCTTGTATTGGTATAGGTGATTGCTGCTCTGATTATCAGAATGTTTGTGGAGGAATCACACCTACACCTACAACCCCACAACCAACTACACCTCCTAGTGTACCATCTACATGCAGTCAATATTTCCAAGATAGCGTATGCGACGATTCCCAAGCCGATTGCGGCAGTACATTTGTACCAGGCTATCCTCAAAACACTTTTGGTTCATATGCAGAATGTAACGAATGCCAAACTGGAGGATATAACTGCCAACCTACAATTGGAATAGCACAGAGCACATCAGACCCATGTACTCCATTTTCTGGTGCATGCAATAATTGTGTTAATAAATTAATAGAAGGATATATAAACTCCCCTTATCCATGTGGGTATTGCCAAGACGATGGTTCATGTAAACTCGGTAGTTCTTCAGGACCAACTTCTGGCTCTTGTAGCAATTGGCTATGGTCTAGTGCAAGCTGTCCTGGCACACCACTATTTCCATGCCCACAAGGTATAGATGCATGTGGAAATGAAAATTCTGGAAACTTAGTCAGTTGTAATGGTCAATGGATTTATGAAAATAATCCAACATATAACTCTTGGTGTTTTGTCAATGCAGGTGGTACAGATGCATATTGTTATAAATGCCAAACTATCATACCTACTGCACCAACGGAAATTATTAGAAAAGCCTTAATCACACCTACTGCTGCACAAAAAGGAACTCGATACGATATATTTATTTTGGTTGATAAAGATACGACGCAGTCAGTTGTTGCCATTCTTGATCAATTTCCTCATATGAAATTTTATCTTTCTGAAAATGAAGAGCTAACTAAATCACATCGTAAGTTTATCACATCTCCCAATAGCCCACTTTTTCTTCCATACGATGGGGTGCTTTATACCGACAGTTTTATTACTCCTAGTTTAGAACCAGGCACTTATACAATAACAATAGAAGCCAGAGATATTTACAATAACATACAAAGAATAAATCAAGCATTAACATTTACAGTGACAAAACCCTATAGTTGTGCGACTATCATTAAGAATAAAGATCCGAAATATGCGTTAGATATAGTATTCGTAGGTGTTGGCTATCCGAAAGATGAAGAAGAGTACTTTGCTATCGAAGTAGTGGACCATGTAGAAGAACTGCTTCACGTTAAACCATTTGATAAATATCGAAATAATATTAACATCCATACAGTGTTAACCACTACGACTAAATGTTACTCGACAGTTCACGGTGATATTCTTTGTGAGAATGGTGGTGAAATTTACTTACAGGCAGCTACCTGCCCACAACATGATCAAATAATTGCTTTAACCAATTTTCCCGATGTTGATGATCTCACATTCCGTGCCAATACCGGGTTAGATGGAGCTATAAGTGCACGGTTTTATCCAAAAATAACTGTACATGAGTTCGGCCACACATTTGGCAGATTAGCCGATGAATATGTATATGATGATAGTAAACTTGCACTACCATTTGTTAAATTCTTTATTTCGAAATTCTTAGCAAATAATTGTGCACCCTCATTAGAAGAGTGTAAAAAACGTTGGGGACATATAGAAGGCACCGGTTGCTTCAAAGGATGTTCATTAGATAATTGGTATAGATCGGTAGAACACGGAATTATGCGTAGTCGTCATGCAAGTAAGTTCGGTCCTTGGGATGAAATTATACTTGAAGAAAAGCTCAAGAAGTATGGACCTCCTGCATAAGGAATAAAATTAAATCTGAAAATAATCTTTTCTGTGAAAGCTCAAGAATCCATTCCTTCAAAAGATTAAAATAAAAAGTCAAATGATCAACAGTATATGCCCCAAAATCTAATGCAAATTATTTTGTTAATGTTGAAGATAATATATATTATTATCTAATAACAGGACCAGTTTGTGTAATTGATTTATAAGCGTCTTCACCTATAGAGAAGAGAGGATATTTTGTCTCAGGCTTCCTTGGGTTACCAGTGCTTAATCCTTTTAAACTATTTCGATAATCATTATAGGAAATTCCTAATACTGCAGATGCAATAGCATAACCAAGACTATTGCAGGTAATTTCTTGCCCAGTTTCTACTTCGCTGCTGTCAACAATAATCCGATTTTCTCTAACGTTAAATACAATCACTTCAAGCGTTTGATTGCATACTTCTATAGCTAAGCTTAATGTTACCTGTTTTTGAGGAGAATCAAAAATATCAGCAAGCGAACTACCATCTCGTTGATACTTTGCTTGAATATAGCTGAAAGCAGTTTTAGTTGCCCCTTCTATTTTGGTAGCTGCAGAGGCACGACTTGCATAAGCTGGTACCCCACTTGGATTTGGTGTATCTCCTGGTACAATAACTGCGGTTCTAAATTTCGGATTTAATGATCGAATTAAGAAAGTGCGTTGACCATTTAATTTATATTCGAATGAGAGTGCTGGTGAATTTGCATAAAAATCAACAATGTGGTGATATTATTTGTAGTATCGGAGTTATAACCATAACCTGTAAAATTTATTACAAGAGTCTGAGGTCCCGACAAAGGAAGATAATCAATATCTCTTGGTACTAATCCCATCTTTTTTAATTCAGGATATAATCTATATACATAATCTAATGTTTCAGGCGACAGAGCTTGTCTAGTCTCAATACCGTTTTCATATTTTCCACCTTTACAAGCAGCTAGTAGTCCTAAACTTCCTAGAATAAATTCCCTTCTAGACAGCATTCTCATAGATTTTTAATTACCCGATAAATATAAAAGCATGACAATCAAATTTGTGACGAACTACCCGGCGGCATTTGTCCCAGATAAGAAACTATTGGTAATTTCGGATTTGCACATAGGTCTGGAGACTGAATTGCTTAGATCTGGGATAAAAGTCCACAAGCAGATAGAAAAATTCAAAGAAATTATCGATAAGCTTATCGGATTAACGGGCGCGAATGGCTTGGTAATTTTGGGTGATGTCAAGCATAAAGTTCCTGGCGCTTATTTCCAAGAGCTTAAAGATATACCAAAACTTCTGGAGTACTTGTCAAAAAAAATTAAGGTTATTGTAATAAAAGGCAATCACGATGATGGGATAGAAATGCTGATTCCAGCCGGAGTTAAACTATGTAGCAGCAGGGGCTTTAAATTTGGCAAATATGGATTCTTTCACGGCCATGCGTGGCCAGGCAAAAAACTGATGGAATGCAACTATCTTTTCATGGGTCATCTCCAACCTGCAATAGAATTTCGCGATAAAATGGGCTACCGTTCGCGCCAGCAGTCATGGCTGAGAGCAAAATTAAATCAAGATGTGATAAAGAAAAAATATAAAATCAAGAAGACTGGGGGATTGAATTTAATAGTCGTGCCAGCATTCAATAGTTTGTCAGGTAGCCTTAATGTGGCGGGTGGAAAGAATCTGAGCGGTCCTTTACTTACCAATGACGCAATAAATTTGGACAATGCATTGGCCTATCTTTTGGATGGCACTCATCTTGGCGATGTGAAATCACTCAAAAAGAAATTTCAAAAGTTCCTGCTCGCCAGAACTTAGCTGGCTGTAAAATTTTTTCAAAACCTTCATGTCCTCATCACCGATTACTGAAACCAGTTTGTCACCTTCAAACACATGCCTGCCTACAGTCGGCTCGTCCATGCTAACAGCTACTTTATCGCCTTTATTGGCTTCGGGTATGGCTTTGCCGTCTTTCTGAATCTCCTTTATACGGCCTATTGTCTTTCCGTCAGATCTTTTCACATAAATACCCTGCTTCAATATACCATTGATTACTTCCACGCCGAATACGGCTGGCGAATGCTGCCTGAAAATTGTGCCATGCAAAACTTTTAGCTCGCAAGGCCTTGTTACATTTCCCAATTGCTCGAGCATAGTTCTTTCTATTTCCTTCGCCCGCCATTCTTCATATTCCTCAAGAAGCCTGTAGATGACATTATTCTCGAAAATTTTTACGCCTAAATCTTTGGCAGTAGTAAGAATGTCCTCAGGAACTTTTGTGTTGAACACCAGAACAGCCCGTCTTGTATTGTCCGGGACGTTCTGGGCTTCCAGCAAGTCCTGACGTGTGACAGTGCCGACTTCCGAACTTTTGATGGGAATTCCCTTCTGCTGGAGCATATTCACCATTGCCTCCAAACTTCCCATCGTATCAGCCTTGATTGTCACTCCCTGTGGGTTTTTTTCATAAACTATCATCTCCACTTCCCTTTGCACAAGCTTTTTAGCATCTTCGATCTCATCATCAGATTTTACAAAAACTATCGGGGAGCCGGCTGCGATAGAATCCAAACCTACAGCAGAGATCTTCACACCTGTCGAGGCGATTACTTCAGTAACATAATTGAATTGCCGTTCTGTTCGCAGCTCTTGCAATGGACGCGGTTCGAGCAATGCCCGGATTTTCGTTACTAGTGGCTCCTTATCACCAACAATCAAATAGTCTCCGACTGTAATTTTCCCGTCATATAAGATCACATCAATTGTCGTCCCAAGACCGCGCAAGTCTTTCACTTCAAGAATAGAACCTTTTGCTATATCCGAAATCTGCAATTTGTCCTTAAGGAATTGCTGTGCCAGACCAGTCAACATCAACAGAAGTTCAGCCACCCCTTCTCCGGTTGCACCTGAGCACGGGACTATTGTAATTTGCTTTGTGAAGTTCTCTATCCTGTCGAATCTTTCCGATTCAAAACTTCTATCAGCCAGTTGCGCTACCAAGCGATAGAGTTTGTTTTCCAATTCGTCCTTTACATCGTCACGCTGCCTGGAAATGCTATCTGTAAATGACATTTTTTTATTGGGCTGCCATCCAGGAATCCTATCAAGTTTAGTTGCAGCGACTACAAATGGGACTTTAAACTGCTTGAGAAGGTTCAGTGATTCGTCGGTCTGCAGCTGAAACCCTTCGTTGATATCCACGACAAGTATCGCCAAATCGGCTACGCTACCGCCGCGCTTTCTCAATGAACCGAATGCCTCATGGCCAGGCGTGTCAATAAACAACAGTCCGGGAATTTCAACTTTGAATTTAAACTTCTCCAACAATTGCTTTGAGACCTTTTCTATGATTTCCATAGGTATGTTGGTTGCGCCGATGCTTTGTGTGATGCCACCGGCTTCGCCGACAGCTATAGCACTACCTCTAATGGAATCTAAGAGTGTTGTCTTGCCGTGGTCGACATTTTCGGTTGCTTCAGCAATGTCCGAGTGTGACCACTATCGGCTGTCGAATCTTTTCTGCCATATCACTCACTTCATAAATCAAAAGCCGTAAATAAATTTAAGTTTATTTATACATTAGTGGATTTATGACTTTAACCATCAGCGAAATGACACCGGTTGCGCTCTGCATTGTCACTCAAGAGCTGATGGATACAAAAAGATACTGCCAGAATTTTGGCGACAATACGATTCTTAGGATAAAAGATAGGAATTTGGAACAATATCTGATGCCCTTTAAAAGGGAATTGAATGCCCCTTCAAACAACAAAAAATTTCTTGAGGGCCACAAAGCGGTCATAATAAGCAACATAGATAAAATTATTTCCCTCGTATCTGCCAGATATGCGCAGATAGACTACAAGTCTGCAGAATCAATCGTCAATGAAGGCAAGTCCATGATCAAGGAACTTTTGTTTGCCGACAGCTTCCAGCAGATAAATTCTCTTGAGCCGGCTTTCAAACGTAAAATAGCTCTGCCTGTATATAGCCTGTTCTTAGAAAGTATGAAACGGAAGATGTGATAGAATGGATATAGAAAGTGAAATTGAGAAGTTGAGATTGAAAAAAGTTGAGTTAACTAACAAGTTGAATATTGAATATGATTTTGACGAGAAGGAAGAAATAAGGAAAGAGGTCCAAAGCATTCAACAGCAGATAGATACGCTTGAAAGATACAAAAAGAGATTTTAAGGCTCCCTCTTGCCCAAGAAAATTTTAAGGTAGATTGCAACGAATGTCAAAACAATAATTATGACAGAAGCCCATAGCCATGTCCCAGGATCCAGCCAGTTTATGTCTTCAATCACTATCCATTCCCCTTGTATTGATATTGGAACTTTTCCTTCTTCTTGAACATCCCAGATAATTTTTTCTTCAGCTTACTGAAGATAGACGGCTTCTCTGGAGATTTTTGAACTGGAATTTTCGATGGTAATTTTGTTGGCCAGAGCAGATATGCAAGAACTCCTATGACAGCAATGCCAATTGCTACGAAAATATATGTCAACAAATTGCTGCTTATTTCTATTGGTTGTCCCAGTGGCTGCTCTATTGTTTGCGCGCTGCTTAGAGCTTGATTAGTAGAATCGAGCAAAGACTTTATTTCATCGAGTATCTGGGAGATATTTATATAATTCCCTTGTGCAGCATTGTTGATTGCTTCGTCCAGCTTAGTCTTTAGCTTGACGTAATCTTCTTCTATTGAGGTTGTATTCTTATTTTGTGCTTTAGCCTGATTCAGTGCAATCTCAAGTTTCAGAAATTCTGTCTTGTACAGAACAAGCGAATCGTTTATCCTCTGCTTGGTTTGGTTGCTTGGCAACACCCTCAAGACGAAGTCGGATATTAAAGTCTCGTTAGCGCCGGTTATTACAAACCTGCCTGGATAATCCTTAATTTCGACAAATCCTACGGAAAAAGTGATTCCAAATGTTGCGGTTCCTCCCCGCGCCTGCAAGATTTCTGTAGTGTCGTTTATAGAATACCAGCTGTTATTTATTTCTTGAATGGAAAAACTCACGGTGTCGGTCAAGTTCCCAGTGTTTTTAACTTGAACTGTGATAGATACGCTGGAATTTTCGGCCAACTCTATCAATTTTAAGGCAGAGCTTATGTTTACAATGGACAGATATTTTACGAAAGACTGTATAGTCAGGTCCTTGGATGCAGAGGCTGCAGAATAGTTTTGAGTTGCCGTGCTGTTGCATTTGTAGGTATATTTGCCAACCTTTAAGGTGTCTGAATCGGGGTTAGAAACTGCTGCCTCATCCCTATAAAATTTGACTGTAACCTCTGGTGTATTTGCTCCGCAGGTGACATTTGTCGCGGCCCCAACATCTACAAAAACCCCAAGAGCAGACGATACTGTCAATGTAAGGCTGGCCTTTGCCAAAGTAGCAGTGAATGTTGGTGTGGTGTTAAAAACGCCGTT
>CAYITO010000039.1:0-7292 GCA_964366355.1 uncultured archaeon | reverse complement strand
CTCCCCCCCCTAAAATAAATGAATTTTTTAAATTGTGGATGCTTGTGAATGAACTGCCTCCCCCCGGTTCAGAGTAAATTTCCAAACCGTTTTCGGTAAGCGACAACCTCATAACGTAATTTGCGGTGGCATTTTTCAATTTTATTGTATAGTTTATGAAATCGCATTCCTTGCAGCTATTTGTCATCGAAGCTGCGATAGAGGAAATGTAGCTTCCCACCAGCCGTCTGTTTGATTCTGCCACATCCCCCCTGAATATGTCAGACTGTATGCGGAAAACACCTCCTATAGTTATAAATAAAGCTAGACCGATGATGAAAAACAGCAGAAATTGTACAACTAAAGATTGTCCCTTCATTCTAAAAGAATTTTTATTTCTGGAATAATTAAGGTTTTGCTACCAATCGCAACCTGCTCAGTGGTTTGTCTTGAGATCCGAATTAATTTGCCGGTAGAACTGTATGCGCTCCCCTCATGCTTGATCAAATCTATCTTGAATCCTCGCGGTGATGCAGTGTCAGTCAATTCCCTGAACCAAATTTTGTAAGTTATTTCAAATCCGTCTTGCACAGGTTCCGCCTTCGCACAAACTACAGATGACTTGTCTTTGCCGAGTATGCCGGCAGACGGAGGACAGCTTGCACCCGGCGTCAGCGATATGAATCCTGTTTGTGTGGCGACATTGGATGCCTTGCTGAAAAATGCGAATTGCAATGAGTTGCTTTCGCTGCTGGCAACGGCTGGACTTGGGTTGCATGCAGCCAATTCATCCTTCGAACACGGATTCACAAGCCAAACGCCATTTGCATCTATTGTGAATGCCTGTTCGCCCCCATTGTTTGCAATAAATTCTATCCTGCTCGGAAGGGAGTTCACATTATTTTGGTCGAAATGGCTGGTAATTCTTTCTAACACTGCTGTATCTTGTCGTCTTTGTATAAGCGGCAGTCCCCAAGTGTAAGCAGTGGCTGTCAAACCCAATGCGATAAGTACAATCAATATGGCCGATACTATATCAACTTGGGCCTTAGAATTTTTCATAGATAATTAATATGTTTTGGTAAAGATTTATTTGTCCTCATCCAGTTTATTGATCAATAAACGGTAATAATTGAGAAGATAATCATTCTTTGTACAAGGTTAGTGTGTATTATTTATTTTATCACAAATTCAATATTATAAATATGTATGAAAATCATGCTATTGATGTTGCTTGTTCTAATGCAGTATCTATTGTGAATTCAGCTCTTCAGTAGTCCTCGAGAAAAAAAAGGAATGCAATGCCTATGATAGATATTGTAATGAGTAGCAACAAGATTGTAGCTATTATCGGCGTTATGGCTTTCATTGGTGAAAATATGGGTTTAGCTGCTTATAAAATTTTCATAAATACCACGTATTATGGCGGAAGGTATTGTAGTGGTTGTGGTTTCAGATGGGGTTATGGAGTTATGAGTTCTAGATGTCTTTTTTCTATTCTCCACTGGGAATTAAAATCTATGTTGTTGGTTGAGCGATCGTATCCGACAATGTAAATACCTGTGCTGTCTGCAGCTATCCCCTTAGCTTGGTCGTCACTACGGGTTGGATTTTCGGTCTGAGTCCATATAAGCGAGCCGTCATTCGGATTTCGTTTTTCTATTCGCCATTGGTTACCGATTGTACTGTCATACCCGGCGATGTAGAGGCCGGTGCCGTCTACAGCCACTGCTTTAGATGTATCATCCTGACTGGTTGGCTGACTAAGCTGTTCCCATATAAGCGAGCCGCTGTTGAGGTTTATTTTTCTTATAAACCACCCATTATATATTCTATCTCCTGGACTACCGGCATTATCCCCAACGACGTAAAGACCGGTGCTGTCGACAGCCACTGCATAAGGTATACCTCCATAAAGACCCGGAGAAGTCCATATACGCGAGCCGTCATCAAGCCTCCTTTTTTCTATTCTCCATATGTACTGACCGAATCGCTGATTATACCCAACAATGTAAATCCCGGTGCTGTCCACAGCCACTGCGGTAGCTGCATCTTCTAATCCTGATGTTTGAAACTGCCGATTATTTAGATTTTCGGTCTGTTCCCATATAAGCGAGCCGTCAGAGAGGCTTCTTTTCTCTATCCGCCATTCAGAATCAGGTGAGAATGCGGTTGTGTCATACCCGACAACATAAATTCCAGTGTTGTCTACAGCTATTCCGTTAGCTTGATCAAAACTGCCGGCTGGGTTGCTGGCCTGCGCCCATACAAGCGAGCCGTCATCAAGCCTCCTTTTTTCTATTCTCCATTGAGAATTAGCTTCTCCCAAAATGGCTTGTGGAAGGGATTCGTGTCCCACAACATAAATTCCAGTGCCGTCTATGGCTACTCCGTTAGCTGTATCGCCACCATTGCTTGGATTATTAATCTGCGTCCATATCAAAGAGCCGTCATTTAGATTCCTTTTTTCTATTCGCCATTGGGAATTGACATTGGGTCCAGCACCATTGAAGTCATATCCAGCGACGTAGATTCCGGTGCTGTCTACGGCTACTGAATTAGGTGTATCATCCTGTATGCTTGGATTGTTTGTTTGGAACCATACAAGATTAGGGGCAGGCGTTGGTGGCTGGTCTGGGATTGCAGGCATAGCTGATATATATGCGATTACCAGTTTTGGCTTATTTCCGAATGTTTCAAACTGAGCATAGCTATTAACAGTGTTCTCCTTAATTGCTAAGCTAAAGCGGCCAGCACTAATAGCGCGCTCTATATCAGAGTTTGCTTCTGCTGGCAACTGTACAGATACCGCACCTGTAGTGGAAAACGCGTTAGTGTTATCAACGTATGGGCTGTTGTCATTGCCAGCACGTATGAAGCGATCAGCACATGCATCAGCTGCGGGATCTGCTAACCCATCCTTGTCGTATGCTTGGATATCTAAAACTGGATTCAGATTTCCTAGTACTTCAATGAGCAATTTTGCATCAACTATTTTCGCATCAGGCGGCAGGCGTGCCAGCGGGAAGCGAATATATGCACGGAGGTTACCAAGACCATTATGACCAGCAGCAATGATCCCTTGATCATCCCAGCATTTACCGCTTGGTACATAATAGTATCCCTCAAAATCGGCGTTGATCTGAATTGTGGTTATACTCATCGATTCCAAAGGAATTGATGAACCACTTCCACTTAAAAGAATTTTTATTTCTGGGATAATTAATGTTTTCCCTGCTACAGAAGTTTGATGGATATCCTGTCTTGAGATTCTGATTGTTTTATCTGCAGAACTATACAAACCTGATTCGTGTTTTGTTAAATCTATTTTAAATCCTCTTGAAGCAGTTGGTTGCTCCAATTCTCTGAACCGGATTTTATAGGTTATATCAAATCCGTCGTGAACTGGTGTTGCTTTTGCGCAGACTACAGATGACTTGTCTTTGCCGAGTATGCCGGCAGACGGAGGACAGCTTGCACCCGGCGTCAGCGATATGAATCCTGTTTGTGTGGCGACATTGGATGCCTTGCTGAAAAATGCGAATTGCAATGAGTTGCTTTCGCTGCTGGCAACGGCTGGACTTGGGTTGCATGCAGCCAATTCATCCTTCGAACACGGATTCACAAGCCAAACGCCATTTGCATCTATTGTGAATGCCTGTTCGCCCCCATTGTTTGCAATAAATTCTATCCTGCTCGGAAGGGAGTTCACATTATTTTGGTCGAAATGGCTGGTAATTCTTTCTAACACTGCTGTATCTTGTCGTCTTTGTATAAGCGGCAGTCCCCAAGTGTAAGCAGTGGCTGTCAAACCCAATGCGATAAGTACAATCAATATGGCCGATACTATATCAACTTGGGCCTTAGAATTTTTCATAAATAATTACATGGGCTTCGGTTGTAATAAAAATGGTCTTTTCACAGGAGGCGGCAGCATTGGCCTGGATAGTTTTTTGCTCATTTGATCGATAGCCTCCAATACCGACATGTTGCTTTCTGCCACCTTCTTGTTTGTTTCTATCAGCTGATCCAGTTTCTCTCCAATCGGTTTCACATCACCTGCAGGATACGATTCTTCGGTTGCCGAGGCTTTGATAAATGATATTAGTTCATCCAGTCTTGAAATCAGATCTTCCATCTTGGAAGGGAGTCTGGATATCTCTATCCTCAAGGCATCGTTCGCTTTTGCCATTTCATCAACAATCTCCTGATTCATTTTAATTATTTCGGCCATGTCCCTGTAAAATTCCTGCATGTTCACACCCTTCGATACCTCCAGTTCATCGAGCCTTTTTTCAAGCTTTCTCAAGGGGGACACAGGAATCAACTCAAATTCGCCCGAATCTTTTTCCAGCGTGGCGTCCTTAGTCATAATAATTTATTTATTATCTTGGATAAATAAAGGTTAACTAATGGTTCGAGAACGGTCTTCTGGCGCTGTAATCTTCAAAAAAGAAGAAAAACAGGTTTTATACCTACTTTTACATTATCATTTCAGGACAGGTTATTGGGATTTTCCTAAAGGCAACATTGAAACAGGCGAGACCGAGGAAAATGCAGCACTGCGCGAGATAAAAGAAGAGACTGGAATCAGTGATGTTAAGATGCTCCCCGATTTCAAGGAGAAAATTAATTACTTTTACAGAAAAGACGGCGAGACAATCTTCAAGGAAGTGACATTTTTTCTTGCTGAAACCAAAACAGCGGATGTAAAGATTTCACACGAACATACAGGATACGAGTGGGTTGATTACCAAACGGCAGCGAAGAGATTGAAGGAAAATTCCAGAAGAATTTTGGCACAAGCAGACAAATTTTTAGGCAAAAGTTTGACCAGATGGAGCTGAGCTTATTCCATCTCACCGCCAGGCATCCCGCCCGGAGGCATCGGCATCCCGCCCCTACCCAACTTGCTAGCAGAAATAACATCGTCTATTCTTAAGATCATCTCTGCAGCTTCAGACGCAGATTTTATTGCCTGGGTTTTTACTTTCAACGGCTCTATGACACCCAAACTCAAAGCATCAACAACCGAGCCATCAAAAACTCCAACGCCATAAGTTGTTTTTCCCTGTTCATGCGCTGCCCTCAATTCTACAAGTATGTCGATAGGATCCAAACCAGAATTTTCTGCAAGTGTTCTTGGAACAACTTCCATCGCATCCGCAAATGCTTTTATTGCCAATTGTTCTCTTCCAGAAAAGCCCTCTGCAAATTTTCTCAATCTCTTTGCAACCTCAGCCTCTGGAGCGCCGGCACCAGCAACAATTCTTCCCACTTCAACAGATGATGCAACAGCACCAACAGCATCCTCAACACTTCTGTCAACTTCGTCAACGACATGTTCTGTAGAGCCTCTTACCAAAATTGTAACAGCTTTCGGATCCTTGCAGTCCCTGATAAATGTCATTGATTCCCCTGCAACCTTCTTCTCTTCAACAACTTTTGCGTATCCCAAGTCTTCTGGAGCCAAGTCATCAAGATTGGTTACAATTCTTCCGCCAGTGGCTTTTGCCAAGGCTTCCATGTCGGATTTCTTTGCCCGTCTGCATGCAAGTATCTTCTTCTTTGACAGGTAATGCTGGGCTACGTCGTCAATTCCCTTTTGGCATATCAGAACATTTGCGCCAGAATTAACAACCTTTTCAACCATATCTTTCAGCATCTTCTGCTCCTGTTCGATGAACGCCTGCATTTGGTCTGGGGACGTGATTCTTATTTCAGCATCCGTCTCGGTTTCCTTGACTTCCAAAGCGGCATCAACCAACGCAATCTTCGCATCCTTTACAAACTTAGGCATTGCTGGATGGACAACTTCCTTATCAATGACAATCCCTCTTACCAGTTCTGTATCGTCTGAACTTCCGCCCAGCTTTTTCTCCCTCTTGATGTTGTCTGTGTCAACAAGTGTCTTGCCGTCCTTTGATTCTGCAACTGTCTTTACCGCTTCTACAATTAGCTTGGCCAGTTTAGGAGATCCTTTTTCGACAGACTTTCCTGATAATGATGTAACGGCAATCTTCTCCAGATCAGCTGTGTCGTTTAATGAAATAGGCTTGCTGATTTCCTCCAAAATTTTCAAAGCCTCCTCCATCGCCAGCTTGTAGCCTCTGGTTATAACTGTTGGATGGATTTCCTGCTCCAAAAGCTCTTCTGCCTTTTTCAGCAATTCGCCAGTAATAATTACAGATGTAGTAGTGCCATCCCCGACTTCCTCGTTTTGTGTCTTTGCAACCTCGACCATCATCTTTGCAGCCGGATGCTCTATCTCCATTTCCTCCAAAATTGTAACGCCGTCGTTTGTGATGACTATGTCGCCTATGGAGTCGACAAGCATCTTGTCCATACCTTTGGGACCTAGAACGCTTCTGACCGCATCTGTTACAGCTCTAGCAGCGGCTATGTTCGTCTTTTGGGCATCTTTGCCTGTAGACCTAAATGTCCCTTCAGGAAGGATTAAAACAGGTTGTCCGCCCAAACTGCCAACCATTGCTTGTGCCATGAAATCCTTTAGAATATACCTACATACACATTTAAATAGTTTACTCTTCTTCGATGATTTTTATCAGGTCTTTTGTAGATTCTATCCCAGCCAGCTCAGATTCAAGAACTATCTGAATGCCTTCCACACTCTTCTCTTGAGTGTCTTTAGCCACGACTATTGCTTTTGAATGAAGCACATTTGATAATCCCTTCACGGTTTTGGTTTCATTTTTAATGTTTGTCGTGTTGTCAGAAAGGGATGTGATAAGCGAAAACTTCTCCTTGCCTATGATTTCAAATGGCGCTGAATAGACGGATGTGTTGTCTATGCCTATTCTATGGAATTCCTTGCTCACCGTGTCTTGGAACTCGCTCTGCGGCTTGAGATACGCCGGCTCTGCATGCTTCATTTCATACGGCATGCTTAAAGTGACTGACAAAAGCAATTCAAGTTTCTTGACAGTTTGCTTTCTCGGATTAACCCTCTTGCTTTCTATTTCATACAATGCCTTCTTTGAAATTCCAACTTCCCTTGCCAATCCTTCAAGCGTATAATTGAATTCCCTCCTCCTTTCTTTCAACGCAAAAGTATTGATCTCCTGCGTATGCCTTCCTTTTGCCGACTGGTTCATTGTCATCTCGTCATCCTCAAGCATCTCTCCGAATGACTTCGGCGTCAAAACAGGTATGTCGAATCTGCTGTAAACAACATCATCATTCAAAAGCTCCCTGTTGGTTTTTGTCGATACTACAAACGGATATGCTGAAATGAAGTAGGATATGGCGCGTAAACTCATGGCATGCTCCTGGTTCAACCCGTCTACGTTCAG
>CAYITO010000038.1:0-7616 GCA_964366355.1 uncultured archaeon | reverse complement strand
AAGACATCATCAAAGAAATGGAGGAATTTAAATTATGCACGACCATAGCTGCTCCTACATTTTCACAACTGGCTGCTGTGGAGGCCTTAAAGCACTCCAAAAAATATGTGGAAAGAATGAGAAGGGAATATGATAGAAGAAGGAAGATGTTGGTAAGAAGATTGAATAAAATTCCGAATGTCAGCTGCCTAAAGCCTGAA
The DNA here is from genome assembly GCA_964366355.1 of uncultured archaeon. GTDB lineage: Archaea > Aenigmatarchaeota > Aenigmatarchaeia > CG10238-14 > SCSR01 > JACQIA01. The sequence goes on along the minus strand of CAYITO010000038.1, from coordinate 7,416 downwards.
GGTGCATTCTACGCCTTCCCCAACGTTACCGGATTGAAGATGAGTTCCAACGAAGTCTCTGATTTTCTGATCAAAAAGGCGAAAGTTGCTACTGTGCCTGGGAGCGAGTTTGGAAAATATGGCGAGGGTTACTTGAGGCTCAGTTATGTGACAGCGTATGAAAAGATTGAAACAGCGATTGATAGAATAGAGAAGGCGATAAGTAAGATTTAAATCTAAGTCATTTGCATTATATGTTTGCAGGGGGTGTAGGTGGGGAGCTACCGGTTCCCTGTAGCACAAACCCGGTTTATGGTGCACCGAAAGCCCTAGGACGGTATGAATTCCGTAAGCTATTCCAGATTACCAACTGAGAAGCTTCGTCTTGTGGGTCGGCTACCTATTGAACCTTGTGAGGCGAGGATTCGAGCAACCATAAAATAGTTATGCTGACGCTTACAAGGCAACGGAGTGGAGGAGGAGATTTGGGCATAATAGCCTGTGGGATTGTATCAACCTTCGGTGACCTCCTGCTCATTTATAAACGTGATTAATGTGGGATTGGAAAAGAAGGTCTTGGTAATAGTTTTACTTACTGGACTTGTTTTAGCAACATATCAATTTTCTTCATCGCAAAAAAAAATTGACGAGTTCGACAAGAAATTAGTCAGGCCGAATCTGGAAAAATTGCCTGAGGAAATCAAATTGCTAGAAAAAAGAATTGCGATTGTAAAGGTTCCGGCCGTTGACAACGAAGGCAATGGCGTTGCTACTACTTTGAAGGTTGAGGCGTTGCCTGGGGAGGGAAGGATTCTTACCAATATCAATCAGCTCTTGTTCTGGGTCGATACCCAGTATTCGATACAAATTGCGAAGGATGTTGCCGAGAATACGACTAAAGTTAATTTATCAAATATTGATTTGGTATATTCGATTGAAACCGAAGCCTCTATCATAGAAGGCCCTTCTGCCGGGGCCGCATTGACGCTTGCAACTATTGCGGTTCTGGAGAACAGGATTGTCAATTCAAGCGTTTCGATAACTGGGACTATAAATCCCGATGGCACTATCGGCCCTGTAGGCGGTATATTGGCTAAAGCGCTGGCATCGAAGGATGTTGGAACGGAACTTTTTCTGGTTCCTAAAGGCCAAGGATTGCAGACGGTCTACAAGCCGCTCAAACAATGCCAAAAAATCGGATTGATTAATTATTGTACTATAGAGTATGAGAAGGAGAGCATTGATATAACAGGACAGTCGGGTGTAGAGGTAAGGGAAGTATCTACAGTCCAAGAGGCATTAAAATACTTTTTAACATAATTTCTTTTATATGCAATTTTCCAAGGACGAAATAAGAGACATCATTTTAGCGATTGCGGCATTAGTTTTTATCTTGATGGTGAAACCGCTGCCATATCTGGGAATTAATCTTGATGTAATACCTGGCTATCTTCTTGGAATTTCGTTGGGTTTCATTCTGCATGAACTGGCTCATAAGGCGATGGCGAACAGGCTGGGTGCTGAAGCGTTTTTCAAATTATGGCCACAGGGCGTTCTATTCGGGCTTTTGATTTCTTTGGTTTCACCGCTGAAATTTTTGGCACCGGGCGCAGTTGTTGTTTATGGCCAGAAGTTCGGAAGATGGAAAATTAGGGCGGATAGAATTTTTACAACACCTCATGGACCAGCTCTGTCGAGAGGTGAAATGGGGCTTATATCTGTTGCTGGTCCGATTGTAAACATAATTTTGGCTTTTGTATTTTTGTCAAGCGGAAATGCAATTCTACAGCAGGTTGCTTACATAAACGCATTTTTAGCAGTATTCAACCTGTTGCCTATACCTCCATTGGACGGAAGCAAAATCATGCTATGGAATGCTGTAATATGGCTGTTTGTGATTTTAATTGCAGCCATACCTTTGATTGTTTTGTCATTCTTCTAGATTCAGAAACTACTTTTAAACATTAAGCTGCAATAATTAACTGAAGTGATAAATTGCAAGTAATTGCTGATTTCCATCTGCATTCCAAATATGCGCGGGCGACAAGCAGGGAAATGGATATTGATGGGTTGAGCAGAGGCGCGAAAATTAAAGGTTTGGATCTGCTTGGCACTGGCGATTTCACCCATCCGAATTATTTTCTGGAAATCAAAAGCAAGCTCAAGGAAATTCCTGGCACTGGAATTTTTTCTTATGATGATATGCATTTCATGCTGACGTGCGAGGTTGGGACAACTTTTATTCTTGATGGCAAAGCCAGAAGGGTGCACCATATAATACACAGTCCAGATTTTGAAATAGTAGAGCAAATCAATGAAGCCCTGTCGAAATATGGAAATTTGTCTTCTGACGGGAGGCCGATGTTGAATATGTCTGCGGCAGAACTGGTTGAAATTCTGATAGGCATATCAAAAGATTTGATGATAACTAGTGCTCATGCATGGACGCCATTCTTTTCTGTGTTCGGGAGCAAGTCTGGATTCAATTCTGTTGAAGATTGCTATCAGGATCAAACAAAGCATATTTTTTCATTGGAAACGGGATTGAGCAGCACGCCTGATATGAATTGGAGATTGTCAAGCTTGGATAAATTCAGCTTATTGTCGAACAGTGATAGTCACAGTACAAATCCTTGGCGGCTTGGCAGGGAGGCAAATGTGTTTGAATTGGAGAAATTGAATTATTGGGAGATTGTTGATGCGATAAAAAATAAGGACAAATCAAAATTTTCGTTCACCATAGAAACAAGCCCTGAATATGGGAAATATCATTTGGACGGGCATAGGAATTGCGGCATAAGCTTGGAGCCAGATGAATCCAAAAAATTGAATGGGATTTGCCCGAAATGCAAGAGGAAATTGACTATTGGTGTTTTGCACAGGGTTGAGGAGCTTGCTGACAGGAAGGAAGGTTATGTTCCAAAAGACGCAATTCCGTTCAAGACATTGCTGCCTTTGTATGAGATAATTTCTTTTGCCACAGGCGTGAACCAATTATATTCCAAGAAGGTTATTGAAGAGCAGGATAAGTTGATAAATAAATTTGGTAATGAATTCAATGTTTTGCTGAATGTGAGCAGGGAAGACTTGATGAAAGTTACGAATGAAAAAATTGCAGATGTCATCATGAAAATTAGGGAGGGGAAAATAAAATTTGTTGCGGGATATGATGGTGTTTATGGAAAGCCTATATTTAATGATAGTGTGCCCAAAAAATATTACATAGGGCAGAAGACTTTATCAGAATTCAAGGGTCTGTAGTCTACTGGTAGGATGCCACCCTCACAAATCAATTGAGCTCGGTGGAGAATTGGGTTCGATTCCCAACAGACCCATCAAGACCTAAACCCGTTTGAATATAGACCTAAAGAGTATAAATTAATCCAACAATTCTTTAGCAGTTTGTATAATTAGATTTTCTTTCCACTTTCTAGACTTAAAGATTCTATTTATATGAAGCTTAGCTTTAGTTTTCGAAATTATTCTTGCCTGATATAACAAAAATATTAGAATTATGCTAAATGCAATTCTTGGATTTTTAGTTCTTTCCTTATTTATGAAATCTATATCGTCAGAAATCAATAAATCAGCTTTTAGTATTTTGAAAATAATTTCAGCTTCTAATTCCCCTTTCTTAAACTTTTTCTTGAATTTCAGTCTTATAATTCTTCTATCTTTCAATAGTGATTTCGCAGCCTTTCCTAACCTGTCTCTTTTATCAGCTATTTCTCTCAATTCTTTTTCGATTTTATACCCAATGATTATATCGAAATATCTTATACAAACTTCGTATAAACTAGAAAACTTAAGAGAAATTAATGCGCCTGTATCTGCAACTATTTTCATCTTTGTTCTTTTAATTGCTTTGCTAGCTGTTTTGATAATTTAAATTCCCTCTTCACTTCATCTATGATAAAATCTATATCAGTAGTTAACTTATTTCCGAAAACTTCTGATAACTCTTTTTTTGTTATATTACCTTTCATATATTCTATAACAATCTGTGATTTCATTTTATCAGAAAACTCTTTCACTTCTTTTGCAAGCTGAGTTCTTATCCACTCAGAAGGAGATATGTGTAACACTTTAGATAATAATTCAACTTCTCTCTTCAATCTAGGTTCAATTCTTATTGACAGTACCCCCTCTCTTCTCATATGTATGACATTTGACATACAAAGATTTAAAGTTATGCTAGGATCTAAACCCGCTTGTATTTCAGTACCAACAGACCCATTATTTCGACGCAATTCTTTTAGCAGCTGAACTGGCATGTATTTTGAAGACCGCCAGATGGACAACATGTCATAGCACCTGAACATCTGTCTGTACAGCCAGAATTACATGATTGGCCTTGTCCTAGTGTTGGCTGGCAACTGTTTGTGCAGCTATCCCACCATTGGGCCAGTTCGCAACAATGCCCGCCTCTGCATTCCATGGAACCGCTACATATGTTATTGCAAGTTGGATTGCATTCGGCACCATTAGCTAATGCAATCCTGCATTCGTTTGAACTGCAATAAGGATATGTTCCAGGGGCACATCCTGTGGCTGGTGGTATAGCGGCAGGTGGTGTTGCACCTGGTGCAATAGGAGCTAGCGTCTTCAATAGTGTAACAGAACTCTCAGTATCGACAAAATAATCATAATTAAGCTTAATATCTAAAGTTGCAGTTACTGCCTGTGCTGGTTGTATTGTTGAAAAGGTTATTTTGCAAGTAACCAATCTGCTTTTTCCACCAATTAGTCTAATATTTGGATCTGTTGGGCAAGAAAATGTGCCGCCTGATTGCTTTTCTATGGAAAATCTTATAAAGTCTATATCTGCAACTGTTCTACCTTTTCCAGCTCTTCCACCACCTACATTTTGTATTTCCAATTGCACAACAGCTTCACGCCTGTCTGATGAAACAACTGGTAATTTACCTCTTACGGTTATTAGGAAAGGTCCGCCTGTTGTGGTTACTTGGGCTGTTGATTCTTCTGGGGTAGCCCTTATTTGCTCTCTGGTTGCGAAACTAAATTGGATTGTGGATTTTGTTTCATACGTATAAGTGACTCTGGCTGTTGGAAAATAAGTTATTGTAACATCTTTTGCTGGAGATTTCAGATTAAATTCTTGTATACGTTCTTCTCCCTCTAATCCTCTTGCCGGATCAGCAGGAACCAAAGTTCCTAATGATGCTGTTTGCGTGCCTGTCCAATCATCTAAACCTGACAATTTAATCTCAACATTACTTGCTACTACATCCCCCACGTTTTTAACATTTGTAAAGAAAAGGACCTGTGTATCACTATCCACCTCTGGCACTTCTGGTGAAAAACTTTGAATAATTACACCTGCGGTTCCTCCCCCGCCAGTTCCACCTTGTTGCCCTACACATCCGGCCAAGACTACTGCCGCGATTAAAAGGAATGCTCGGGATTTCACTTGCATCTAATAAACTATTTGGTTGAAAACGGATTTAAAGATGTTTAATTGCATTCGCGGCAGTGAAGAATTGATTACAAGCAAACAATAGTAATTTACGTAGTGCCTTTCACTTTGACAGAAGTCTGGGTATCGACTATGTAATAATAGTTAAGGTTTATATCTACGACTGCAGTTGCAAAGTCTGCTCGAGATATGCTGGAAGGTGATAAAGTTATGGTGCATGTGAGTATCCTACTTTTCCCACCTATCAGCCTGATATTACCTATTGCGGGATTGCATGAAAATCCTGTGCCATCCGGTTTTTTTCTTGTAATATCAAAGTTTATCGAATCTATATCATTGGCATTTTTACTCACACCAGCTACACCGCCGCCTACATTCTGGATTTCCAATTGCACTTTGGCGGTTGGATTTGTTGATGAGATAACCGGCAAGCTACCTCTGAGAACAATTGAAAAAGGTCCGCCTGTTGTGGTTACTTGGACTGTTGATTGCTGCGGTTCGCCTCTTATGAGTTCTGTAGTTGCAAAACTAAATTGGATTGTGGATTTTGTTTGGTAGTTATACATGACCCTTGCTGTGGGTGTGTACGTCAAACTGACGCCTTTAAGTTTAGGTGCTGTTAGCTTAAACTCTGCTAACTCCTCTTCTCCTTCCAGTCCCCTTCCTGGATCAGCTGGTTGCAAAGAACCTATTTCTGAAATTTTATTGCCTGTCCAATCATCTAAACCTAACAATATTATCTCTGACGCTATAGTAGTAGGTGTGTCACCAACATTCTTGACTATAGTAAAAAAACTAGCATCCGCCCCGCTTTCTACTTCAGGAATTTCAGGTGCGAAACTTGTTATTATAACACCTGCCGTTCCTCCTCCTGTTCTGGTGGTCTGTCCTACACATCCGGCCAAGACTACTGCCGCGATTAAAAGGAATGCTCGGGATTTCACTTGCATCTAGTAAAGTATTGGGAAACTGAATTAAAGAATTATTTGGTCATTTTGACGAATCAGGATTAAACAAGCTATTATTTCCCGGCTTTTTTGGGTTTACCGACCTATGGTAAGTGGTTGTGTATCAATGTTTGCCGACTCTAATAGTGATATTCTTTTCTCTAGTTCGTCAAGGTCTCTGCTAAGTGCAACTGCATATAGGTCAAAGATAAGACGGCTGGTTATTGGTTCATTTGCTTTTAGTCTCTCATGCAATTCTCTCGGAACTGTGTCATTCTTAGGATCCCAACCGTAGTCTCTTCTTAATGCTCGGAAGAATACCTCGCCCTTAACGCCCGACTGCACGCTTTCAGGTTGGCGGCTTCTTAGAATGTCATCATAATGAAATAGTAGCCTGTTATGTGGGTCTCTTCTATATTTGAAACTTTCTCCATTGCTAACAACTAGAGCCAATCCTTGATTATACCAAGCAACTGGAGTTGGCAAAATAACCTGAGTTAATGCTTCTAACATCGGTATACGATTAGCCGCAACTAATTTGTCCTTATGGACTTTTGCTTTAATAGGGCTTCCACCCGGATAACCATTATAAGAGATGATGAAATAATTCCCGTCGCTAGAGTTCAGCTCAATTGGATTTTTGGGATCAAGGTCTATGTTAAGGAATTGTGCGACATAAGCAACATCTGACTCCAACCAGTGGTCGTATAATCTTAGTGCTGTTCCAGTAGTGTTGTCACTTTCTATTCTAACAAGACCTGCTTTTGAATCTCCCAGTTTAGTTTGTTTTTTGCTGTCTCCGTCTCCGCAACCAACAACTAAAGCAGCAGTTATTCCAAGACCAGTATAAAATGCTCCACCCAATAATGCTCTACGTGAAACCCGTCTGTTCCAATAGTCACTCGTATTGCTCCTGTGTTCATCACCGTAACTTCCAGCTGTCGGAACATGGAATAAACGATTCATCAAATTTCCCAAAGGCCTGTATAGGGTTCCTGCCATTTAATCACTCTATAGTAGATATTTTACCACTATTTAAAGATTTCTATATTT
>CAYITO010000037.1:0-7842 GCA_964366355.1 uncultured archaeon | reverse complement strand
GTTCAGACGTGTGCTCTTCCGATCTAAAGCGGGAAGATCTTCCGGCTTAAGGGTCGCGGGGTTCCGTATTTACATGGTCGAGGGCGCGCAGATCAGATGGTTAAATTGGTTGTTAAAACAACAACACATTTGTCTAAAAGGCAAAAAAAAAAGATTGACTAAAGGTTTGTTGCATGAAGCAATCCTTGCAGTGGCTAGGCGCTGAGTTCCTTATCCATCTCTTCAATTTCCTTAAGGAATCTGTCTACAACCCTCGGCAAATCGGCTTCGCTAACATGCAATATTTCTGCCGCCTGTTTAAGCAACCTTTCTTTATTTTTTAGAGCTAAGAATTCCTCTTTGGAAATCATTAATAAAACTATAAAAAGATAAGGTTAAAAAGCCAATTAAGAATTATGTCGGTATTGACACCACCACCTTCGGAAATTGCGCTTTTTATTGATTTGTTCATTTTGTTTTCATACATAGTGATGGCTGGTTTTCTGCTTTATGTTGGCAAACACGTCAGCTCCCAAAAAAAGGTTACTTGGCCTTGGATAATTGTAGCGATAGGATTGCTTTTCACCTCATTGAATCTTTTTGTAGAAATTATAGGGATAGTAACTGAAGTATACATTATTCCTCGTCCTATTCTATGGTATGTTTTCAATACAATAGGAAGTGTTGCGCTGATAGCGGGATTTGCTTCAATAATGATGGAAAAGCGGGTTGAGATAAGCAGCCTGGAAACAAGGCAGATGGAGATTAAGGATATAATGCAGTACTTGAAGGAACAGTATTACAAAAAGGAGCTTTCTGAGCAAGATCTAAGAAAATTATATTCGGGCTTTGTAGAGCAACTAGCTGAGATAGAAGTCAAGATCAAAAGGTTGGAAAAAGGGAAGAAGAAAAAGGAGTAGTTATTTCCTAAGCTGCTTTCTTTTAGCCTTCCAAGTTTCGAAAAGCTTTCCAACAACTTTGGGCACATGTTCTTCTTTTACATTCAACTTTCTAGCAACTTCTTGCAATGTTCTTTCCTTTTCTTTCAAGTAATCCGAAGCTACATCTCCGGCTTTTATTTCAATTCTAACCAACCCATCAGCAATCCTCTTTGTCCTGACTATAGTGATAGGACCGGCATCACCTGTACTTTCGCCGTGTGTGCCGGCGCATGCCTCAATATCAAATCCATTTCCCATGTTGACAACCCTAATCTGCTTTGAGGGAACATATCCGCCAGTATAAATTTGAAATCCGTATTTCCTCTCGGCTTCGCTTCTGTCCATTAGAGTCTTGTTTATCGGCAGGTTTTTTTCGACAATTTCATTCGCCATACCCTCGATTTTTTCAACCTGTTCGCCTGTTAATGCTTCGTAATGTGTTATATCTATTCTGGCTTTATCCACATCCTTTTCAGTTCCGTGCTGATGGCACCATGGCCCTATAACTTTGTGCACAACGCCATTGATTATGTGGACAGAATCGTGATGCTTCCTTAATTTATCCCTCCTACCCGCGTCTACTTTCCCTACAATCGTTTCTCCTTCCTTTACATTTCCGTCGATTTTATGGACTATTACATTTCCTATCTTCGTCACATCAATCACTTTTGCGTCATTGATGAATCCCTCATCATGCAACTGCCCACCGCTTGTCGGGTAAAAACTGGTCTGATCAAGAACGACAAATCTGTCAAGAGCTCTTATCACTTTAGCCTTGAATTCAAATATGGGAGGCTTCTCATAGTATAAAACTTTGGTTGGCGGTAGTCGGCTTGTATCGAATGGGAATTTTTCCTCCTCGGCTTTATGTCCCATATGCTTTTCTGTAAGCATCTGGTAAAAGTTTGGCGGCGTCTCAACATCCAATTGCTCTGGAGTAATGCCGTCGGATTCGTACAATTTCATTAGTTCTTCTTCAGATATCGTTCTACCAGCTAGATCATCTATTATTTTCTTACTTCTTTCGACAGTAGTTTTATAACGTTTTTCTTCAACTTGCAAAATCTTTACTATAGCATCTTCATGCTTTTTCAGTTCAGGAAACAGTCCCTTAAGATAGCCTGCGTGCCAAATAGCGATATCTTCTAATTTCAGAGGCCATTTGAATTTTTCAATGAAACTTAAAGCACGTCTTAGTATAACCCGTAAATTATAGCCTCCACCGACGTTTGATGGTAGTACATTATCTGAAATAGCGAAAGTTAATGCACGAGAGTAGTCACAAATTGTATATACAGCTTCTAGTGGAGCTACGTTTTTTTCCAAATAGTCAATAGTTACATTCAGTTGTTTAGCTACTTTTTCGCGAGCTTTTTTAAGATCAGGAACCTCCTCTATGTCTAATGAACCGGCAATTTTTGCGTATTCGAAGAAAAACTCTCTGTCATATTCTATATTGCAGATTTTTTTAACCTGTTCTAACACATCCCCGAAAACAGCATCGTATCCTGTAGGTGTCCCGTTCGAAAACCAAACTAGTCTTTCCAGTCCCCACCCAACGTCTATGGTTTTCATCGACAATTCCTTAATTGAACCATTAATCAAGCCAAAATTCATAAACCCGGAATTTACTAATTCCAATCCACGTGAAAAAGTTTCTATGTAAGGCCCTAATGCAGAAAAATCTGGCATTGTCCACAAGTCTTCAACATAAATCAGTTCTTCTTTAGGTATTCCCATTTCTTTCGTTAGAAAATTAAGATTGAGTTGTATACATTCGTCTTTCCAATAGCCTTCTTTAGGAGGATTAAAAGCATGTTGCCCAGGCATCATAAAACATGTGTGGTGTCTGCCTGTCACTCCTACATTTTGAATGTCTGAAAACCTTAAACACATTTGAGGAACTATTAGGGGGTTAGCAGGATAATCAAAACTCATTATGCCATTATCGAATCGCTGGAAGTCAACAATTGAAGCTATGTTAAAAAACAAATCATTTCTCCATCTTGCTACTACAGGATATCGTGGTATAGAGGTGTGATTGTTTTTAACAAAAAACTTTTCGAACAGTTGCCAAGTTTCTATGTAATTCCAATATTTTTTTGTTATCGGATTTTCAATAAATCCATATTCCTCGCCGCAGCTAGGATTAGGACAATGTTTGCGTTCAGAATCTAAGGTCCAAAATCCTTTTTTGCAAGAAGGGCACACTTTTCTTTTAAATCCTTCCTCATCAAAAACGGCAACTTTCCAGTGCTTGTTTGGTTCTCTTTGAAATTTTTCCAAGATTTCCTGCTTTGTTATCATCTTCTTACCATTAGATGTTTAGTAAAGTTAAAATTAATGGATTTAGCCCTGCGAAGAAAAGGATGCTGGGCAATATCAAAACGGCCATGCAGTTGCTTCTTTTAACACCCAGATAAGCGCATGAAAGTCCGATGGCTGTGGATGTGAAGGCTACTAACAAACCATATAGGCCGGTTGCAATTGTTACAGCCGCAAGCAAAAAGCCAATAATTCCTAATGATAGGGTTGTGTAGTTTAGCTTAACTAGGAAAGACGGCACTATTCTTCCCAAATGCAAAGTTATCGGGACTGTAATTCCTGCTGTGAAAAGGATGATACCAATGAAAAGCAGCATGTCATAAAAACTGATTTGTGGTAGGATTCTTTCGATTGCGACCGATGCGCCAGATCTGGGATTTGAAATCAAATACAATGAGTTCAATGATATCACCTCATTAGCAATGTTTATTCCGGATAATGTGACCAGAAAAGCCCTGGCTTCTCCCAATCCGCCTATGTATTGCATGAAAGTAGCCGCCTGTGACACACCAACAGCAGGCAACAGACCAATGAGAATTCCGGCTATGACAGCAAAAACTACAGACTTCGTCAAATTTAACTTTGATATCTTCAACTCTGCGTCTGGCTGCTGCTTTGGTATTTTTGATTTCTCGGCTATTGAAACCAATAAAGTGCTAATTGCAAACAAGCCGGTAAATGTTGGAAACAAAGCATTCTGTTGAGGGACTAGTGAAGAGTTTAGAACAAGTATTCCCAAAATTCCAGACATTAAAATAATCAGTACACTAAAGAACATCCTGGTCGGATGTTTTTCTGATAGAACCATTAAAAGCACTACTACAATTAATGGGTATACCATGAAAGGACGCACAAGATTATAGACAGACGCAAAATAATTTCCGAAAACTAGAACTGCGATGATGCTGATAATCAATGCAATTAGTCCCCCCAGAACTGTTAGCTTGATTGCTTCGTAGCCTCTTCCTTCCAATAAAAGCCTATGGCCTGGCAATACCGCAAGGCTGTTATTGTCGCCGTCCGGAGCGCCAAGAAAAATCGAGGGTATGAAACTGGTAAAAACTTGTGCAATTGCCGCGGAAATAATCAATGTAATCAAAAGATAGGGATTGGGAATTAAAATGGCGAGTGAAAGGAAAATTGGCAGCAGATTGTTGAGGTGCAAGCCGGGCAATAATCCCAAAATTACTCCAAGAAATACGCCCAACAAACTGAATAAGAAGACCTCAATGAACATTACTCACCTAAAATTTTTATACTATACAAGTTTTTAGGCATGATTTGCAATCTTCCTTTGTAATTTTCGATAATTCCCTCGACTGAAATTTTGCTTTTTAGGAGAAAATCTTTTTCAGTAATTCCTCTCTGCTCCAAATTCCTCATGAAATCAGCGAATAGAGGAACCTGTATATCTGAACTTCCATCGGAAATTGTAAGAAATAAATGCCCGTCCTCGTGTAAACGTTTATCAGTCAATAGACCTGCAACGGAAACTTTTCTGCCTTCCAGATCTGCCGTTATATCGCCAATAGACATTTGCTGTGGTTCGATGCTAATAGCTGCATAGTAAATCAGAAGCAAACCTACGAGAGATGACAACAGAGATATCAAGTTTATTTGATTTTTTATAAACTTCATTCAACCAGCTGGGTAGCCAGATTTCTCGATAAAATTATATAAAATTGGAAATGAGCCTCTAAGCCACTTGGTGTAAAAGTTTGGCTTTTTTTCCACATCTTTTTTTAATTCGCCTAAAGCAGTGTACTTAATCTCATCTATTTCTTCCTTGTTTGGGGTTACTTTTCCGCTGAACTTTCCAATCAAGACCACGCAGTACTCGTTTTCAGAATAATCGCCGTACGATTCTGTGTACACAAATGCTCCGATTTTCTTCAAAGGAGCTGAAATGCCAATTTCGTGCTTCATGCATCTTTCGGCTGCGCTATCGTATGTTTCACCTTTTCTTACATGACTGGTAGCTGTGATATCCCATCTATTACCGCCCAACTTATTTTTATTTCTGAACTGTAGAAGTATCCTACCTTTGCTATCAAACAGGAAAACTACAAACGCCCTGTGCCGCTTGCCCTTTCCTTTATGGCATTCTTCCCGGCTTGCATTTCCAATTGGATTGTCGTTATCATCGACTAAAATTAATGTTTCTTCCACTGTCTCACTTGTCAAACGTTATTTCTACTTGCTTTCCTTCAAATTCCAGCTTGCCCTTATACTTTCCATGCAGCTTGCCCACTGTAAATTTCCTGGCGCCAACTTCCTTCATCAAAAGTTTTTTGTAACTGCCCAGAATTTTATTGGTCTTATCATCGGAATTTAAACTCAAAGATATTAATTCATTGACATTGAACTTGTTGCGCTTCCGTGATTCCTGTATGGCTCTTATCAATTCCCTAATCATGGCCTCTTCCAACAATTTTCCATCAATGGTTTTATTCACCAGAACCTTTCCAAAGGCTACATCGACAGAAGAAAATTCACCCTTCGGACTTTTCTTGACAACTTTGATCTCCTTTGCATTGCACGCATTTAATAGAATCTCCTTCAATTGTTGCACAGAAGAATTGACTTTTTTATTTGGCGAAATTATCAGTACTTCTTTTACCGGCCATCTCAATTTCAAGTTTACCTGATTTCTTGCCGCTGAAGCAGCTTCAACTATCTGCTTGGCTATTAACATGTCTTCTTCCAGTTTTTTGTCTATAGATTTTTTATCGGCTTTTGGCCAGTCATACATGTGCACTGACTCTTTTCCTGCTTTCAATGGCCTTACTGTTGTCTGATAGGTCTGCTCGGCAAGCAGAGGAGTGAATGGTGACAGTAATTTGACTAGGGCTTCTGCTGCAGTAAACAATGTGTAGAATGCAGAATATTTGTCCTTCCCTTCATACGTGACCCAAACCCTGTCTCTAATCAACTTGACATACCACCTTGAAAAATCATTTAAAATGAAATCCGTTATCTCGCTGGCAGCCTTTTGTGCATTATAGGATTTGCAATAGCTGGTGCAATTTTCAACCAAGGAGTTTAGCTTTGATAAAAGCCATCTGTCTTCGAGTTCTAAATTCCTTGAATTGCCAGCGCTTGTAACATAAGTTTTGATAAAGTTGAAGGTGTTTCTTATTACAACAAATGATTTTGCAACGTCATCAAGATCTTCCCACTTGAAATAATAGTCCTCCCAAGGCGCTCCTGATAAAAAGTAAAATCTGGTGGCATCCCGTCCATATTTCTCTATCAACTTTTCAGGCTCCACGAAATTGCCCTTGCTCTTACTCATCTTTATTCCGTGAGCATCCAAAACAAAACCGTGGAATAGAACATTCTCGAAGGGGCGCCTATCGAAAGTTATCACACTGGTTATCATCAGTGAGTTCCACCATCCGCGTATTTGATCCGGACCTTCCAAGACGAAGTCCGCAGGCCACATCTTCTTGAACAAATTTTTGCTTCGCGGATATCCAAGCGATGCCCATGTTGCAACGCCAGAATCAAACCACACATCAAGGACATCGGGAACTCTCTTCATAGTTCCCTTGTTGCATTTTTTGCAGGCCCACTGTATTTCATCGATATATGGCTTGTGGAAATCTTTCGGTACCATGGGCAATTCGTCGCGCGACCCGATGACCTTTACATTCTGGCATATAGTACAAATCCATATCGGCAAAGGTATTCCCCAATAACGCTGTCGGGATATAGGCCAGTCGCCCAAGCTTTCAAGCCAGTTCTTGAATCTCTGTCCGGCCCAGGAAGGTATCCAATTCAACTTTTCATTTTCCTTGAGCAATTTTTCTCTTATTTGGGTGACCTTGAAGAACCATTGCGGTACTGCCATCTGCAACAACGGATAATGGCATCGCCAGCACAATGGATAATCGTGTGTGACCTTTTCCTCAAATAACAATGCATTTCTGTCCTTCAGGTCTTGAACAATTATTTTATCGGCGTCTTTTGCATATATGCCAGCATACTTTCCGGAATTTTCATCGAATTTTCCATCTAGCTTCAAGGGATTTACGGCTGGCAAATTGTTTTTCATCCCTACATCATAATCTTCCTTGCCGTGGCCTGGTGCTGTATGGACCAAGCCAGTTCCCTCTTCCAAGTTTACATACTGGTCTGATAGGACAACTTTGTGGATGTTTTTGAAATTTTTATGGAAGGGGAGAAGGTCGGAAAGTGGGTGGATGTATTGCACACCTTCTAGTTGCTTTCCTGTGAACGAATTTATGATCTTATAATCTGTAATGTTGATCCTGCTCATCAAAGTTTCAAGCAAATCCTTAGCAACAATTAAAGTTTCGTCATTGATTTTCACCTTCACGTATTCAGCTTTTGGCTTGGCCATAACTCCCATGTTTGATGGTATTGTCCATGGTGTGGTGGTCCAAATTAGCAAATATTCATTGGGTTTATTCTTAATCTGGAATTTTACGTATATTGACGGGTCCGTTACTTTTTCATATTCTATTTCATTATAGGCGACTGCAGTTTCGCAATGAGGACAGACATGGACTGAATAAACGCCTTTATACAAAAATCCTTTTTCAAAAGCCTGCTTGAATGTAAACCATGCGCC
>CAYITO010000036.1:0-8668 GCA_964366355.1 uncultured archaeon | reverse complement strand
TTCGCAGTTTCTGTGATTTATGAAATACTGAAAAAACTCAAGATAAAAGTGGATTGGAAATTGGCCGTGGGCGTTGTCCCATATGTTTTACTTGCAACCGTGCTAAGAGTCTTGCAAGATGCTGGAACATTCAACACCGTTTGGCTAATAACCCCTGGGATATACGTGACCATGATTTTTTTTATATTGTCTGTTCTAGCAGTTTCAATTTTGATAGAAAGGAAGTTTGGCATACCTTATTTCAAGATATTGTTTGCTACTGGGATTTTGGCAATCGCTCTTTTCCTGCCTTTGCTGAATTTCGTAAACCTCGAGGGCTTTCTGCTGGTTTCTGCATTCTATGCCCCATGGATAATCGTCCTTTATCTGGTGAAATGGAATGTTGCCAACAAACTTGTAACAGCTGCGCAGATGTTCGACGCGACTTCCACGTTTGTAGCATTGCAATATTTCGGCTATTACGAACAGCATGTCGTCCCGTCAATCTTCATAAACATCTTTTCCCCGATTTCCTTCGTCTTTCTCAAGATTGTTGGAATCGTAGCAATTCTGTTGCTTCTCGACAGGTTCAAAGGCGACGAGGAATTCAACAACTATCTGAAACTCATTATAGGAATTCTGGGATTGGGCACAGGCACCAGGGACTTTCTAAGATTGCTGGCATTAACCTAGCTTTTGTGGAAAACTGTTAGTACTGCATTAGAGACTGTATAAGAGGCTTCGCGCTCAAACGAGAAGGATATTTCATTGCTGCCTTCGTTCAATATCAGCGGATCTCCTAAAATATCTTTGTCAAATTTCTCGTCAAAGGATGCAGTTGGTGGTTTTGTTTTGTAGACGACTTGGTCGTTGATTTTTACAGCGAGTTCTGGTAAAGATGTTGAAAAGTCGTCGATTTTATATGCCAACCTTAAGCTGTCGAAATTGGAAACTTCTGCTGGCTTCAACTTAAATTCAAGCTCCTTGGCAAACGAACCTTCCAAATCAACTAAAAGCTTTGCACTTCTCAGTTGGTAGAAGTTGCTTGCCCAGAATGTAAATCCCGGCGTGTCGGCTTTTATGTTGACAACATTGGTTTTATTCAGCATGCTCTTTTCCAAAGGAATAACTATCTCGCCAGCTCCGGCTTTCTTATTGTATACCTCTGCATCATTGAAAGTAACTATCAAGTTGCCAAGTTTGTTCGTATCCTCTACGACTAGTTCAATAGATGCGCCCCTCAAAATTGAAAGCTCCTTGTCGGTGAGGCTGCCCACTAAATTAACAGGACGCTCGGAGAAATATCCCCTATTCACTTGAACATTCTGTCGCGAGTCTAAATATTTGCTGCCTGAAGTGAAGCCAACGAAGAAATCACCCAGCGGGATGTTTCTAGACTCCAATGCTCTAACCACTTCCTTCTCGACTGCTATTGTTATTGGCACGGTTGCAACGCCGCCCTGAGAAGAAACCTTTATGGTTCCTTTGTATGCTTTTATCAAAGCGTTCTTCGGCACGCTGACCTTTACCTCTACAACAGAGAATTGCGAGACATCAAAACCATTTTTGGTGAACTTTATCCAGTTGGCCATATCGCCGGTTGCTGAAAGTTCGACGCCAGTTAGTTTTTTCCCGGATATGTTTAAAGTGAATGTCTCCACGCTTCCGGGTGTTGTCTGTATATTGATGGAAGAAGGCGATGCTTTGGGGAGCACTTCTGTAGGTGTAGTCCACGCAATCATCAAAATGCCTATCAAAATAATGCCGGCAAGCAGAACAAATGCAAATTCGTCCATCGCACCTTTGGCCATGCTCTCTAGAATTAAGTTTGCTTTTTATACAATATACATTTATCGCTTCAATAGCCGGTAGCGTGCTGTAGTTGCTGCTTCTTCAGGCTGGTGACGTAGCCTGTGACTATATTCTTCAGCTTTTTGGATTTCATCTCGATCAGCTTGTTCACAACTTCCTTGTTTTTGGTGAAGTCGTCGAAAAAATCGTCCGCATGCTTTTCGAACAAATTCTTGCCTATTGTCTTTACAAAAGTAGTCTTGATTCTTCCCATTTCATCACGGTGTCAATCGCTGGATGTTGTAGTATGTAATACTGTTTTCCTTGTCAACTACAGCCCAGACTAAAGTCGCTCTTATGTTATGTGCAAGTCTAACTGCTCTAGACATCTCTGGCAGAGAAAATGCTGATTCTTCTGCAACTGGCTGTACGATGTATTTGGTGTGCTCGTGCGGGGCTTTGGGTCCTCTGATCAATTTCACTCCCCTCTCATAAACTCTGAAAACAGTTCCGAACTTGAAACCAGTCTTTACCAAGTAGCCTCTTTCCCTCAAATCTCTGTAAACATAGTAAGAAGATTGGAATAAATTTACACTTTTACTCCCAAGTTCAAACAAATCCTTGAATTCGAATTTTGCTTTTTTCCTTCCCTCTTTCTTCACTACCTTGAGTTTCCCTTTTTCCAAAAGGTATGTTGCCTCCACAAGCTCCAATTCCAATCTATCCGGATTTTCCTCGGGCTGGGGCTTGCCGTATCCTGCTTCGTCATAAAGACCAACACTATCACTGCCCCAAACTATCACCCTGCTTTCCAACAGCTCCCCTTCATGGATTTTTTCAGTCATAGCAATCTGTATTGTTATAATTCTCAATCAAGACTTAAAAGGTTAAAGAAATGGGACAGAGGAGATTTGAACTCCTAACACATCGCTCTTCAGGCGATTTAGAGCTGATTTATCACCAGTTGCTCTCCCGGATTGAGCTTACAGTAGTCAACAATTGTTAACTAATACTGTCCCATCGGGAGCTATCTATTTTTAGATTTATTGCCTTTAATAATTTATCTTGTTTAATTTGCCCATCAAAACCTATTTCTTTGTAAAACTGTATTAGAAACTCTACTTTTTTAATACGTAACTTCAATCCTAAAGTTTTTATTCCATCTTTTCGCATGTTTTGTCCGCTAATAAATGTGTTCATGGTTTTTATGCCGAAATGTATCTTTAAACCTTTCTTCAATTGATGAAAAAATTCAAACCCATTTTCTACCAAACTTTCAGATTTGTACATACAAAGTTCCATAAAAGAGTTTTTACCCTCTACAGAAACACAACCTTCGCAATCGAATAATCTCCTAACAAAGGTTCTAAAACATTCTTTATCTTCTAGTATCCAATCTGGTATCGAAAATTTGGTCTTTACTTTGGGTCCTGCAGGTACTCCTACTAAAAATAGTATCCTAGTAAATAATTTGTTGTTTATACCTAGATTGAAAGTTTGTCCAAATTTGTTCCCTGTGCATGGTCTTATTTTGCCTCCTATTCCAAATAGGCTAAAAACTACATTTTCAAATCTTTTTAATTCTTTAATATTTTTAGAAGTAAAATCCACTCTCCATAGTTTAAATCCTTGTAAATGTCCGTCTCCCATCAAATCTGCTACAATACTAGCCAACTCTGGTGATGTTAATACAGGAAACCAATCTTTATGTAAATTAATAACCTTTTCACCATTAGATCTAATTTTAAATAATTTTAATACATCTTCTTCTCTAAGTAAAATATTCATGTTTACCACAAAATTTATTTTGAAGGGGAATATACGTAGTTTTCGAGACAGTAGACTTCCGATGGTTTATTTAACTCCCAATCTGTATTTAAATCCCTCTTCAAGTATAAAAAACAATAATCCAATTACAACCCTTGTTCCTGACCCGAACCCTCTTATTTCTTTGTAAATAACTCTAACCGGAACTTGCTTGATTCTGAGTTTGTTCTTGATGGCTTCGATGAACATTGCATTTTCCAAAATGTAGCCGCCATGAATTATTTTGCCCATAATTCCCATGGTTTTTCTTGTCAATGCCATATATCCGCAATTGGTGTCCTTGAAATTTGTACCAAAGAGTAAATTGAAAGTTATTCTCCAGACGAAATTGCCTAGATTGTGCCTGAAAGGCACTGAAGACCAGTTTCTATATCCTGTAACAAAATCAGCCTCGCCATTTTCCAACGGCTTGAGCAATTTAATTGCATCTTCCGGATAATATTGCATGTCCGCATCCAATAGAATAATGTATTCGGCCTTTGGATAATTTTTAAGGATGTAATTGAAGCCTGTCTTGATTGCTTCTGCCTTTCCTTTGTTTTTGGTGTGTCTGATTAAAGTTATCCCGCTTCTCTTGGTAATATCTACAGTAGAATCAGTAGAACCATCATCAACAATTATAGTTTTTGCTTTAGGGATTTTTTTCAGACGAGCTATCAATTCCTTTATATTTTCTTCCTCATTGTACGATGGTACAAGCACTACATACATAAACTCAATTGAAAATTTCAGATATATTACTTTATATTCCTCAGAAGTCAAATTGCTTGATTATGGCGAAGGTAGAACCGACCAAAGAAGAAATGGAAATATCCAGAATCAGGCTTCCGCGAACGCCGGAGGTCTTGGGCGTCGTTGAGCAGATGGTCGGCGGAGACAAGATGAAAGTCAAATGTGATGACGAAAATGAAAGGCTGTGCAGGATACCGGGAAAGTTGAGGAAGCGTGTGTGGATAAAGCCTGGTGATTTGGTGTTGGTAGGGCCATGGAAAGTTCAGTCGCACGAAAGGGGTGATATAGTTTTTAGATATACGTCTACTCAGGCAAACTGGCTGAAAAGAAAAGGTTTTGTAAAGTCGATTTTAATTGAATGAGAAAATGATAGAATATATTCCTATACCAGAAGAAAGGATGAAAATTCTGAAAATAGATAAGAAGTGGGAGCAGCAGTTCAAAAAATTATCAGATATTGGAGTTAAATTGAATGAAGATATAGAAATTTCCGGCGATGATCCGATAGCTGTAACTAGGGTAAAATTTGTCTTCCAGGCGTTCGGCAGGGGATTTGATTTTGATGTATCATTGAATCTTCTAGACGAGGAATTCACGCTGGAGATAATTGATATAAGTGATTATGCAAAAACAAGAAATCGTTTGATGACGCTGAAAGGCAGGGTTATTGGAACGGAAGGAAAAGCCAAGAACATCATCGAGAAGAAAACGGAAACTAAGATTGCAATTTATGGCAAGACCATCTCAATTGTTGGCAGGTTTCTGGATGTGGCAAAAGCAAAGGATGCGATTGAGTTGATTTTATTAGGAAGGAAGCATGGCACTGCTTTCAGATTTTTGGGCTGAAACTTTAAATAAAACTTATTACCATTTTATAAGAATACAAAAATTCTAATTGATTTATATGCCGGAAAAAGTCGTAACTGCAGAAGAGCTTGCTGAAAGGATGCGGGAGGTTTCTGTCGCGGAATTCTTCGAAAAGAACAGGCATCTATTGGGTTATGAGAATCCGACAAAAGCATTGCTGACAATTGTCAAGGAAGCTGTAGATAATTCTCTGGACGCGACAAACGAGGCTGGCATACTTTCGGATATAAAAATCATCGTGAAAGAGGCGGACGCTGACAGATTCAAGATAATTTCTGAAGATAATGGACCGGGTGTGGTCAAAGAAAAAATACCTCTTGCGTTCGGGAAACTTTTGTACGGTAGCAAGTTCCATAGACTAAGACAGAGTAGGGGCACTCAAGGTATTGGCATTTCTGGCGCAATACTTTATTCGCAATTGACGACTGGAAAACCTGCAAAGATAACATCGAGCACAGGAAAATCCATACACAAAGTTGAATTGCTTATCGATGTTACCAAAAACACGCCTACTATAGTTTCAGAAAAGGAGGAGAAAAATCCTGACAAATGGCATGGAGTTAAAATTGAGTTGGAAGCGGAAGGAAGGTATTTGGAGGGTAAGCAATCGGTACCGGAATTTTTAAAGCAGACTGCAATATCGAATCCTTATGCAAAGATTGTTTATGACGGTCCGAATGGGAAGATTACTTTTGATCGGGTGCTGAAAGATTTGCCTATACGCCCGAAGGAAATAAAACCGCATCCGTATGGAGTTGAACTTGGTGTTCTTAGAAGACTGCTTGTAGGCACACAAACCAGAAATCTTACTGGATTTTTGACTTCTGATTTTTCAAGAGTTGGCAGATCATCGGCTGAGCAGATACTTCGTTTGGCAAAAGTTGAAAACAAAAAACCGAAAGATTTAACCCATGATGAAACGGAAAGGCTGCACAAAGCAATACAGATGGTAAAGCTTATGGCTCCGCCGACAGATTGCCTATCGCCAATGGGAGAAAAAATTATTGAGGAAGGCTTGAAGAAAGAGGTTGAGGCGGAATTTTTTGTTGCCCTGACTCGTCCACCAGCTGTATACAGGGGAAATCCGTTTCAAATAGAAGTTGGATTGGCTTACGGTGGGAAGCTTCCCCCAGATTCTACAGCACAATTGATTCGTTTTGCAAACAGGGTTCCGCTTCTTTACCATCAAGCAGATTGTGCGACGACTGAAGCGACAATAGATACGGATTGGAAAAGGTACGGATTTTCGCAGTCAAACGGACAATTGCCGCAGGGTCCGCTGGTAATTTTGATACATTTTGCATCTGTCTACGTCCCGTATACATCAGAAGGGAAGCAGGCGATAGCAGATTATCCAGAGATAACAAAGGAGATGAAACTTGCATTGCAGGAGGCTGGTAGGAAATTATCTATTTATATCCGTCAAAAGAATAAAAGACGCGATGCGCAATTGAGAAGTGAGTTGTTTGAAAAATACATTCCGGAACTTGCGGAGTCTTTGGAAAAGTTGACTGATGTTAAAAGGCAGAAGATAATTGAAGACCTTGAAAAAATTATTAAAAGGGGTGTGAAGGGTGAAAAAGAAGCAGGAAGTTGAAAAAAGCCTGAAGAATTTAGGTGGTAAGGTACTTGGAGACATAGACAAAGGTGAAAATCCTTCCATAGATGTCCCAATAAGAACGCTGTCCAATGTAAAGTTTGATGTAGAATCTCAAATGATTAAAATGGGCGGGTCGGTTGCAAAAAGATATTTCTTCAATGTGGGGCATGTGAGAAAATTTGTCCAGACCATAGAAGCTGCTGCTGTTGCAAAGGAACTTATTGATGTTGACAAGCATATAAGCCTGAGAGAAACTTTTTACAGGATGAAGAGGACGCTGCCGAATTCTAGCATAAATCTTGTTGACGAGCAGGAGGAGTCTAATGCTGCTATTGAGGATTTGGAATTGATTAGTGGATCTTCGAGAGAATTGCTTCATATAAACGCAAATAAACTTGGTTCTGTGGCAGGGAAGGTGGTTGTAGAAGACAAGGGAGATATGATAGACTGGAGTAGATTGGGATCGGGAGGATGGTCGATCCCCTCGAACGTAGAGGATATAAACTTCAAAAAGGTTGATGCAAAGTTTGTTATATATTTGGAGAAGGCCGCTGAATGGGAGAGGTTGCACGAAGACAGGGTTTGGGAGAAGTTGAATTGCATAATTATATCATCTCAAGGTCAAGCTACAAGAGGTATAAGGAGGCTTTTGCAGAGATTACATACGGAACATAAACTTCCAATTTATATCTTAACCGACCTCGATATTTGGGGTTTCTACATTTACTCTGTGTTAAAATATGGTAGTATAAGCTTATCCCATATATCAGAAAGTTTGACTATACCTGGTGCTAAATTTTTAGGTCTTACGGTAGATGATGTGATTGAATATGATTTAAAGAAACACCTAATAAAATTTGAAGAAGTTGACATCAAAAGGATGAAACAAGTTGAAGAATATCAATGGTTTAAGGATAACAAAGATTGGCAGAGACAGTTTAAAATGCTAAAAGAATTAAACGGAAAAGTAGAACTGGCAGCATTATCATCTAAAGGTATAAGTTTTATTTCAGAAAAGTACATACCTTCTAAAATTAAAAATAAGGAGTTTCTTGATTGAATCAATATTGATTCAAAATATTTTCAATAAAATCTCTATCCAAAATTAATTCACTATTGCCAATTCTTATTGCTTTTGTATTTTTAATAAAATCCAACACCGACAAATTTGTATAAGGCAAAAGATTTTCAATTTGATGTTTATTCAGAAGATGCATTCCACGTATAGTTTTGCTCACATTACCCTGATAAGAGCCGATTATCTTTGATATTTGATTTTGTGTCATTCCCAAGGAAGTGAACATATCTTGCCTGAAATTTCTAGTCAAATCGCAATAAATATCTCTTGTCAACAATATTTCTAGGAATTTCTTTTTCTTTCTCTCGCACCTATCAAAAATTTGAATTGCCAACAATTTCTGATAATTTGTCCATTTAGTAACTATAATTTCAGCTCTATTGCCGCTTCTTTCTCTGAAAATTGAAAATATATTTTCTTTTGTTAAGCATGATATACAATAGTTTCTTAACCGAGCTTCAGTTTTTGGATTATAAGAAAACCCTACGTAATTGAGATAATTTTCTTTTTCGTTATAACCAATTGTACCTTCTGCAGCAAAATATCCCCTCAAGAATCCTCTTCTCAGATTTTTATTTGGTTTTATTGAATTTAGTGCTACCTTAATGATTTCGAAAAATACTTTCCTGAGTACACTGCTATTTATTTGAATTGATATTGTATCGTATCTGTTTCTTGGTTGGTGTGAAATTTTGAATTTGTTTTTTGGTATATCTAATAACTTTGACCATTTTTCTAGAATTCTGTACTTATTTCCATATTTATATTTTATTGAAATTGTCATTTTGTTTAAG
>CAYITO010000035.1:0-8899 GCA_964366355.1 uncultured archaeon | reverse complement strand
GCTTGTTGTATATCTTCATGATACTTCACATTTGGCTTTATTGTGTACATCTTTGCAAGACCTTCTCTGACCAATTTCACGTTAATGTTTTCCTTGCCCAAGAAAATAAACCGTAATAACCTGCTATATCTGTCTCTATCTTCTATATCTCGCTCCAAGATCACGTCTTTCCCTTCCACCAATTCCCTAAGTCTACTAGTGGATTCCTTGAAACACTTACCGCCTTTTTCAGCTGTATCTATGCCTATTAGTCTAACTCTTTTTCCATCGATTAACTCGACTGTATCTCCATCTATCACTCTAGCCACAACGGAAGTTTCTTTGGTATAATCCTGCTGTATATCTTGACGTACAAAAAAACCTGTGAATGAAAAGTATCCTATAGTGGAAATCAAAACAATGGCAACTAATAGGATAATTAATTTTTTATCCATGTTATGAGATTATTTAGGCCTAATTTATATATTTAAATCCTAACTAGCTGTACCCTTTTTCTCTACTCGCAATCCTTCTTCAAATGCTTTATCATCATTTTTCCCATATTCTTCGATAAGTTCGGCTGTTGGTTTGGTGCCGAAATCGTCAGCACATGATTTACATATCGTAACAGCTTTATGTGTATCTTCATCGCCTGCAGTAAATACAATGGATTTTTTCTTGCAAATTGAGCATTTGCCTTCGAAAGTTGCTGATAGCTTGATTTTCATAAAATTAATTCACTTTTTCGTTATTTATTTAACATCGGGTATGCGCCACTGATTAAAATCTTAATAATATTTATACCATCTGTTAACATAGAGTTCAAACTATAGTTAAATTCATAGATTGCAGGAAATAGCCTAATGGAAATAAAAGAAAATATAACAATCAAATAAAATATTTCAATAAGCGTTATGCCCGTCTGCATCTTTTCTTTTAGGTTCTTTAGACGTTCAAAATAGTAAAGTACTATAGAACTGCAAATTAGCATGCTAAATATCAAAGGAAAAGGTAGATTATATGAAACCACTGAAACAATGAAAGAAATAATAAAAACAAATACTATCATTATATCGGCGGTATTATAACTTTTCAATTGCTGAAGAAAATGTGATTTGTAATATCGGTATCCCCATACATAAATGGAAGCCAACATTATAAACAGCCAATAAGGAAACGTTTCTATTGCAATTGTTTGACTAAACCATCCTAAGGAGAATTTCATAAACTGAATAAAAATCATATTTCCGTATAACAGCAAATTCATTGTCTTTAATTTGAGAAAAGGGTTAGAATGCGTAAGTGTTAATAAAATTAGTAAAATTTGGGCAAATACAAAATTTATACTAACAAATATTGATAATAAAAGCCCTAAAATAAGAAATGCTGTAGAAACAATCATCAGCTCATTTGTTTTTACAATACTTGCATGCAATGGGTAATTAAGTGCTAACTTTTTTTTCATTATATTTTTGTTTTTTATATCTGATTTGTAATCGATCAAGTCATTAAATGCGTAAGTAAATTGATAAAAACTGATAAATGCTATACCACCCAAAATAGCATTATACAAATTGATTTTCCCAAAGAATGTGTAAAAAATAACAGCCCCTACAAAATATTGTAGGAAATTTCTGGGCATGTGCACTGGGTACAATATGTAAAACAACTTTTTGAAATCTAACATAATATTCTCAAAACCCTATATGAGCAATACAATTGTACCAACTAACACGCCAAATATACTACCGAAAAATATATCAATAAACTTATGGGCTTTTGTTATCAATCTACTAGCACCTACAAATGCGGCAAAAATAAAAGTCGGGAAGAAGAGTAAGTTAAAATAAAAAGAGTAAATTGTGGCTATTGTAAATGCTGTTTGTGTGTGAAAAGAAGGAAATCCGTATTCTATATCCTGATATTTGTCCATACGAGGCCTTTTGGTTTTAAACAACTGTTTTAATGGTATGTTGATGGTATATGTGAAACTGCAACCTATGATAGCTAATACAGTCAATTTTAATATAAGAGGAAAATCGAAAATTCCTACTATAACATCGAGTGTTAAAATTAACAGGAATAACATTTTAAGTGGCTTGACATTCAATTCTCTAGATAGCCCATTTATCAATTTTTCCATCACCATCACAGGTTATTAAATTAGTTTTATTTAACAATAAATTGCCTAATATTTAATATTATGCAAGCTGAAGATAAAATTTTATATAAAGCCATGAAAATCTCAAAAAAAGAAAATAAGCTTGCTTATTCTTTAGCAAAAAATGTAGTTACAAAACGGATGGGAAAAATAGCATTCTTAATTTATTATTTTTTGAGATGGGTCGATGATACATTGGATCAAGGCCGTCTTTCTAAAAGAGATAAATTGCAATTTTTGAGGAAAGAAAAAAAGGTAATTGAAGATATTTTCAGAGGTAAGCAGTTTCCAAATTTGAATGAATATGAAACTGGAATTATTTTGATGAAAAAATTAGATAGAAGAGTTGCGGTTAAGATGAAAAAGTATGTTCTAGATAATTATCTATTGGCATTTGAAACCGAGTTAAAAAGACCTAAGATAGTCACAAAAGAGTGGTTATCTAAATATACATATTATGTGGGTGGAAGCTTCGCGAACATAGGAATTTTAGTCTTAAATCCCGATGTAAATGTAAAAATTATGAATGGTATTTCTAAAACGGCTGCCTCGGCATCTGACTTAACGCATTTCCTAAGAGACTTCAGAAAGGATATAAAAAATAACCGAATCAACATATCAAAGGAAGACATAAAAAGATTTAAAATAAGGATAGAGGAAATAGATAGGAATTCGATGGAATTGAGGAATTTTGCTAGGAATCAAGTAGATAAAATTTACAAACTATTTTCAAGCGGTGAAAAATACATAAAATCACTACCCGACATTAAATTGAGGCTAGCAGCAGCCTTGTTCGTTTCAAAATATAAGTTCGTCTTAGCAAAAATTAGAAATAGGCAATATAATTTGTTTTCTAACTACGATAATAGTACATTAGAAGAAAAATTCATGCAACTTAGGATAATTCTGAACGATATTTTCAGATTGGCATTTTAAGAAGATTAAATTAATTGCTCGCCAGTCTCCACATCTATGATATGAATGCAATTAACAGGGCATCCTTTAGCAGCCTCCATTTCTATATTGAAAGTTGATTCATCGATTTCAAGTTCAAAAGTATCAATATTTTCCTCTTTTGGTTTCGAGTTTAGCAGATTGGCTTTATTATCGCTATTATCCAATTCCCAGGATTTAGGATTAATGGCAACGCAGGTACCCGCACCTATACACAAGTTTCTATCATAAATTATTTTATACTTTCTTGCCATGGAAACCGATTTTATTAATAAGTTAAATAAGCTTAAAAAAGCTTATATGTGAATAAGTGACATTTATGGAACAGGTAAATATCCTAGGCGCAGGGTTATCGGGATTGACGGCTGCCATCAATTTAGTTAAAGCGGGCTTTGAAGTAAATGTTTTTGATGTGAGAAAAGATAGTGGGGCAAGATTCGAGGGAGATTTGCAAGGCTTGGAGAACTGGACAACCGAAAAAGATATACTAAAAGATTTGAAAGAAATGAATCTAAAGGTAAACTTTCATTGCAATCCATTCAAAAAGGCTATAACTACTAATGGTAAGGAAACATTCGAAACTGAATATCCTATACCATTATTCTATTTAGTTAAGCGGGGCACGATGAAGGATAGTATTGATCAAGGTCTCAAAAGACAGGCAATAGATGCAGGTGTGAAAATAAACTACAATACAAAATTTGAAGGCAAAACAGATATTATTGCTACTGGTCCTAAAATACAAGGTAAAAGTTATGGTATAGATAAAGGTATAGTATTCGATACCGATATGGACGACATTGCTGTGGCTATAATAAATAACGGGGCGGGCTACAACGCTTACTCTTACCTTTTAGTATCTGAAGGATATGGGTGTATAGCGACTGTTGTCTTGGAGAAATTCCATCTAGTTAACAAATGTTTGGAAAAGACCAAAGAAATTTTAAATAAAATGTTTGATTTAAAAATCGAGAATGAAAAAGGGGTTGGTGGATTCGGTAATTTTGGTTATCCACCAAAGCTTGAAGAAAATGGCGGTCTGGTTGTTGGGGAATCGGGTTTATTGCAAGATGCTTTAGCTGGATTTGGCATGAGATACGCAATAACTTCTGGTTTCTTAGCTGCAAAGTCTATAAAAGGAGAGTGTTCTTATGCCGATACAATTAAAGAAAGATTTTCGCATCAATTAAAGGCCTCTATAGTGAACAGGTTTATTTGGGAACTTGCTGGAGATAATATTTTCAATTTTGTGAAATTAGGTCGTAAAAGGAAAGATTCATTAAGTGATTTAAGGAAACTCTATAATTTTCAGATGTTTCATCAAAAATTACTTTATCCATTGGCTTTTATGTGGCTAAACAAAAAATATAGACGCGATGCCTAAGGCTTAAATTCTAGCCATTTCACTTTCTTATTTTCTATAATTTCTTTTATATTATTCTGATTTTTTGATAATTTACCACCACCCGATTTAACTTCACAGAATACAACACTTTTCAACTCATTGTCCGAATAACCATCAAAAATAACCAAGTCAATTGGATCACCTAACCATCGTACATCATGGGGATCATAAGGAAATTTATCCAAAAAAGGAATGAATTTCTCTAAAGTTTTGCCAGACATAGCACGGGCACTTCTCTGTATTGCATCTTGTCTTATCTGTTGTTCTTCCTTTTCTAACCATTCTCTAATTCGGTTTTCAAATCTATATTGCCATTGTAAATTCTTAATTATAAAATAAACTAACAGAACCGTCAAGATAATTATCAAAACCTCTAAGAAGACCATCTAATCGCCTATAATTATTACATTGGCGGAATAATAAATTCATTCTAGAACTATTCGTGAATCTACAGCTATCGCTCCTTTATTTGAAACAATCACTGGGTTTATATCCATCTCACTTATCTTGGGATTCTTGCATACTAAATTAGAAACCTTCATCAAAATTTCCTTTAAAGATTTCAAATCGTATTTTTTGCCTCTATAACCTTTTAGTATTTCGAAACCTCGTATTTCACTTATCATATCATCTGCATCGTTTTTATTTATTGGAGTTACTTTAAATGAAACATCATTAAAAACTTCAGTGAATATTCCACCTAGTCCAAACGCGATCACATGACCAAATTGATTGTCCTTTTTACATCCGATTATGACTTCTTGACCATTTGGCACCATTTTTTGCACAAGAATGCCGTCGATTTTAGCTTTGCGGAACTTTTTTTTGAAATTCTTCAATATCTCTTCATAAGAGATTTTTAAGTCGCGTTCATTGGTTAGATTAAGGTGTACTCCATCTACATCAGTTTTATGAGTAACAGCCGGACTAACAATCTTAATTGCCACTGGGTAACCTAACTTTTTAGCAATTTTTAGAGCTTGCTGTGATGTTTTTGCGAATCCAAATTTGGGAATCAGAATTTTATACTTATTCAAAAATTGCAGGGACCGTCTTAAATTTAATATTTTTGCACCTTTGTCCATACCATTAATTAGTTAAATTAAAATAAAAACAATTTCGAATAACAGCTATTTATTCCAATAACTTTGAAAACTAATATTATGCAACCTCAATATAGTATTATCATACCGACCAAAAATGAAGAGGAATCAATAGCGAAAGTTTTATGTTGCATCCCAAAAAAAATCAAAGATTATTCTGAGATTTTAGTTGTAGATTCTTCGACAGACACTACACCAATCATAGCAAATAAATTAGGCACAAAGGTTATTAGATTAAAGCGATCTGGCAAAGGTCGCGCTATGAAGGTGGGTGTAGAAAATAGTAGAGGTAAGATACTAATTTTTTTAGATGGTGACGGAACAGATCCACCGGAATATATACCAAAGCTATTGCAAAAACTTAAACATGCGAATCTCGTTTTAGGCTCACGTTCATTAAAAGACTTTAAGAGGGATGATCTTGCCATGAGAATGCTTTTCAAGATAAACAATCTTTCCATTAAACCACTTTTTCGCGCAGCTGGCTTACATATTAAAGGAGACCCATTGGCAGGTTTCAGAGTAATTAGAAGGAC
The DNA here is from genome assembly GCA_964366355.1 of uncultured archaeon. Lineage (GTDB taxonomy): Archaea > Aenigmatarchaeota > Aenigmatarchaeia > CG10238-14 > SCSR01 > JACQIA01. The sequence continues at coordinate 2,761 of CAYITO010000035.1, read as the reverse complement.
TGATTGGGAAAATTTAGAGCTCAAAAGTAATGATTTTGCAATAGAAGCAGAGATGAATTTAAAAGCATTAGAAAATGATTTTGTTATAGATGAAGTTGCCATTCCGCACTTGAAAAGGATAGGTGGATTGCTAAATAGCAAGTTTGGGGCCAATCTAAGTCAATGGTCAAAAATTGTTAATTTTACATTGAAGCATATTAAAAATAAAAAAAATAAAAGGGGGGCTGCAAAGTTTGCAAAATAATTTGGCCGTTAGTATGCTCGATTCATAGTTTTTAAGAACAAAAAAATAGAATGTTAATAAATATTAAAGTAATTAACTTTAAATGATTTTAGATAATTATGGAAGCTTCAAAAGAAAACTATGATGTAATTATTGTGGGTGGAGGTCCTTCTGGATCGGCTTGTGCAATTTTCCTAAGTAAATATGGATATGACATATTGTTGGTCGATAAAGCGAGATTTCCGAGGGACAAGGCTTGTGGAGATGGAATTACCGGAAAGGCAAAAGCTCTTTTAAAAGAGCTGAATTTGGTTGACGAGGTTGATGCCAATCCACATGGGACCTATAATGGTGCACTTCTTTATTTCAAGGCTCAAAAAATAGATGTAAGATTCGAGGAGTCTTATCATGTAGCTAGAAGGCTTGTATTTGATAATATAATTTTCCAAAAGGCTAAGCAATTGGTTGATACTATAGAGGGTTTTAGTGTAACAGGATTGTTATTTGAAAATAATAGGGTAGTTGGGATTAAGGGAATGGATTTTGAAACCAAGGAAGAGAAAACATTCAAAGCTAAAGTTATTGTAGGTGCGGATGGGGCCAATTCTGTTGTAGCAAGAGAGTTGGGTCTATCAGATTTTAAACCAAATCATAATGCTTCTGCTTTGAGAGTTTATTATAAGAATGTCAAGGACTTGACACCTAGATTGGAACTATATTTCCTTGAGAGTGGATATTTTTGGATATTCCCTCTTGAAAATGACATGGCAAATGTTGGATTGGGAATGTCAACAAGTGCTATACAAAAGAGGAAAGTAAATCTGCAAGAACTACTGGTTAGAGAAATCAAAAATAATCCTGTAATTAGCGAGAGATTTAAAGATGCGGAAATTGTTGAGGGGAGTTTAAGGGGATGGAACTTGCCTTTTGTTACTTCTGGCAGGAAAATTTATGGCAATGGTTTTGCCTTATTAGGAGATGCTGCGTCGTTGATAGATCCATTCACAGGAGAAGGTATTGGACCTGGACTAGTAAGTGCGAAGATTGCATCGCAAGTTATTGATGAAGCATTGACAAAAGGAGACTATTCAGAAAAAATTTTGGTGAAATATCAAAAAGAGATGTGGAAGGTGTATATAGGTCCTTATATGAAGTATAATTTCTGGTTTAAGTTTGCGGGCAAGTTTAAGTGGCTAATGAATCGTGCACTTAAAAAATTGGAAAAAGACGAGAATTTTAAACAATTGGTCTCAATGTCATTTTCGGATAGTGGAAAACGCAAAAAATTCACAGTTTGGACTAGCTTGAAATTGCTATTTAAGGTAATTTTCTAATTTCGATTTAGATAAAAGTGAAGAAGATGGAAATAAATGATTTTCTATCATTGGTAAGATTCAAAAATACAACGATTATGGTATTCTATATTTTAATTTTTTCAATCTTGATGACAAGAAATTTCATTATTCAGGATTTCTTATTGATTTTAATAGTTAACTTGCTTGCAGTTTGGTCCATCTATAGTTTTAACGATTCAGAAGATGCGGAAATGGAGATGAGTTTCAAAAAAGGAAGAAAATTTTTCCATAAAAATATTATTTTAAGTGGAAGGGTTACTAAAAGCGGGGCCTTGACAACAACCATGGTTTTAGCGATATCAGCATTGCTTTTATCGATGTCTATAGGAAACTTAAATTTAGTACTTACAGCATCAATTTTGTTGTTAGGATTTTTATACTCAAATAGAAATTTTAGATTGAAATCGAAGCCGCCTTTGGATGTTTTGTCACATGCGCTTATAGGCCCTTTAATACCACTAGGTATTTTCATTAATGTTGGCATTGGCATAATTCATGTAATGATATTGATTTCGCTTTTCCTAGGTGCGATTATACCAGAGCTCCTAAACCAACGATATGATTATAATCTCGACAAAAAGAATAAAATAAGAACTACGGTACAACTTTTGGGAAAAAGTTTCTCATTAAAATTGATAATAATGCTGGCATTTGCAATAATCATATTGAATGGTATTATATTTCTGTTATATGGTGGTATGAACTTAGCTTCAATCTATATTCTATTGTCACCGTTACTGATGATGTTTTTATTTAAACGGGTTAGACAATGGATAGAAAAGAAACCAGCCATTTTAGCCATTCCTGTTGTAGTGAACCTTCTTGTATTACTTTTAGGATTTTTTAATCTTGTTTAAAGAAAATTTAGCAACAGAAATAAGCCAAAGAAAATTAAAGTTGTTATAATCAAGTACTTCCTAAATTCAGATAAAATGTTCCTTTGGTATCCTTTATTTTTCAGACCTTCAAAAAGAGGTTTGAATAAAAAGTAAGAAAGTGGGAAATAGAATAATGTCTTAACAGGAAATGCGGAAATACTAACACCTACTAAGACTATCGCCACCAAAGAGCCCAAGAGAATAATTGCGAGTTTAATAGAATTTTTCCACCCAAGAATTATTGCAGTTGTCTTGATAAATTTCTTGTCTGCATCAAGGTCTCTGATTTCTTGCAGCAATTGTAT
>CAYITO010000034.1:0-8903 GCA_964366355.1 uncultured archaeon | reverse complement strand
AAATTCCGCGTTTAACTTCAACTATTGACTTCATAGTTACATACTATGATGGCAGGCCAGATAAAATTGACGAGAAGCTTCTGGCAGCTTCTTAACAATTGATAATAATTTATTGTATCCTGGAAGAGTTTGGGCATGCACATGATGAAAAGTTTGATGGTGACAACATGCTGTCTTTTAACTATGAATTCATGAAGCCTGGCAAACACAAGCTTTGGTTGCAGTTTTCATTGGAAAATGTAGTAAGAACTGCGGAATTTGAGATTGATGTGAGTGAATAAACAAAATATAATGCTGGTCGTATTTTTGGGGTTTGTTGGGATTGTCGTAGCTATTGCATTATTTTCTACTCTATCTCTATTTATTGCACCACCAGTCGGCACTCCAATGGTCAGTACACAAAAATTAAGAATGAGCCTAACTCAATTCGACAGGGAGCTTGCTATTGAAATGATGGACAACAATGATGATGGCAAATGCGATGCCTGCGGTATGGCTGTGGAATTGTGTATTGACAGCGGGCAATTGCAATGCAACATGGACTCAAAATCAATTATCGGTGTACTGGATTCGCAACATATTCATGCAGACTTTAAAATCTATGTAAATGGGCAAGTCTTGAATCTTTCAGATAAAGACCATATGGGGAGGATGAGAAAAAGCCTGTCGGTTAGCAGTTTTATCCACGTAGACTCGGGAGCACCAGCCCCAGAGAGGACAGGAGATGTACTCCACATGCACGCAACTGGTGTCCCTTTGTGGATACTTTTCGAAAGCGTTGGCTGGAAATTCAATAAGGATTGCTTGATTTTAGATGGCAATGAGAAATATTGCAATGATGATAAGAACATTTTGAAATTTTATATTAACGGCAAACCGAACAACGAATGGGAAAATTACGTATTTAAAGATCTGGATAAAATTTTAATTTCTTACGGTAGTGAGACCGATTTAGCAAGCCAATTAAGTTCAATTACTAATTTTGCAAAAAATCACTGATGGTTATATGGGAAAAAAATTGAGAAAACAAAATTTTGTAAAAGGAAAGATTCCAAGCATATTTTCCACATTTTCTGGAGGCATAAGCTTTCTTGGTGGCTGGCAAATCTGCCATAATTTATGTCTTGGTATTGTAGCAGCCTTATCTTTGATAGGCATAACAATAGTTGGAATGCCACTGTTATTCTTAACTGAATATGCTGTATATTTTTGGTCAGTTGCAGTCGCGCTTCTTATCCCAACCCTTATAATGTACTGGTATAATAGAAAATACATGTCGAGAAATTTAATTTTAGCGAATATAGGAATAATCATAGCGGCAACACCTTTTGCTTATTTGCAACCATATCAAATTCTATTTTGGTCTGCTGGAGGAGTTTTGATAGGAATTGCTATTTTGGACTATATTAGAAACAAATTAATATAAGAAATATGAGAAATATGCTAAAAAATGTTGATATGGCAACAAAAATAATTCTCATTATTCTCGTAGTCTTAGTTTCCTATTTTCTTCTATTTGTCCTACTTCAACCTTTCTTTGTTACAACTCCTAGAAACATGTTTGAAATGATGCAACAGATGATGGGAATAAATCAAACTTTCTATACTTTAAATATAATTTCCATTATTTTAGCCATTCTAATTGGCCTTGTAATTTCTATAACTATCAAAACTAAGCCAGAAAGAGAATTGAACGAGTATAAAATATTAAAGAGAGCTCTCTCCGAAGATGAAAAGAAGGCTATAAATGAAATAAGAAAAGCAGAAAAGATAACTCAAGATTCTTTAAGATTTAGATTAGATTGGAATAAAGTAAAGGTCTCAAGAATTTTGACAAATTTAGATAGAATGAATCTAATTCAGCGGGAGAGAATTGGGAAAACGTACAACATATATTTACAGAAGAGAAAATAACGATTTCATACGGTTTCAATGACAACTTAGAAATAGTATTGCTACTATAAATTTTTTGGGGAAAATGAAAAATAAAATACTTGCATTTGGAATTGTTGGAATAGCTCTGTTGACTTTAGTGGCAATAACAATTGCCAATACCAATACCAGCAATAAAAGTTTAATGCACGGAATGATGGGCAATGATATAGAAGAAATGATGGGAATGATGAATCACATGAAAGGAATGACTAAAATGCATGGGAGCATAATAAATTCAATGAAAGAAAGCTTAAAGGAAATAACAGATTTGGAAGAAAAGGAAGAAATTCAAGAAATGATTGAACACATGGAAAGTTGTCCGATGATGAAGTAAATAAACTTGCGGAGTCGCGATGTCAATGGTAGGATAGAGTTGAAATCATTTATGAAGAAGATAAAACAATATACATAACTTTAAATACTAAATATGACAAATATGTCATATGACTAAAATACCATATAAATTATTCTTTGGCACATTGGGTAATGAAATGAGGTTACAAATTCTCCACGCTTTAGTTAGAAGACAGAAAAATGTAACTGAATTGACTAATGAATTGGGTTTTGATCAGACAACCATCTCTAAAAACTTAAAACGATTGACAGAATGTGGCTTTGTCCATAATAGTAGGAAAGGTAAACATAGTATTTACTCATTAAATAAAAAGACGATACTACCTCTTTTAAAACTGATTGATAGACATACTAACAAATATTGCAAATATTTGTGTTGTAAATGATGAGAACTGGAAATAAATTTCTAATCTCTTTAATCGGCTTAGTTTTAATAGCTTTGTCAGGCTATCTGATGTTTAGTTATTTTGTTGTAAAAGTAATGCCTGAAACTTTATCTTTAAGCCTTTTTATTGTTGCTGTAAGTGCTGGGATTGCTGCTTTCTTTAATCCATGCTCATTTGCTGTTTTGCCTGCTTACATTACTGGAATTTTTATAAGAAAAGGAAGGAAGGTTAACTCAGAAAAGATTATTTATCATGGAGTTTTAGCTGCCTTAGGAATTGTCACATTTAATTTACTTTTAGGGAGTATCATGGGAATATTTGGAGAAGGGTTCATTAAATCATTTACCTTAGCTCATCCTTTAGTTAGAGCTTTCAGAGGAAGTGTTGGTTTGATACTTTTGTTTTTAGGTTTGATGTATCTTTTTGGTAGGGGATTTCATTATCAGTTTTTTGAAAAAATAGGTAGAAGTTTCCAGAATTTAAAAACCACATCTGCCAGTACTTCTATGTATGTTTATGGATTTAGCTATAATGCAATTGGAATAGCGTGCACAGGACCAATATTAGCTATTGTATTAATTACAGCATTGTCCTCTGGAAGTTTTGTTTCTGCTTTGTTTACATTTTTAGTATATTCATTTACTATGGCAATTATGATGATTTTTGTATCTATGCTATCAGCTTATGCAAAAGAAGAGTTGATAAACAAGTTAAGAGCTAATGTAGGTAAAATAAAAAGAGTTAGTGGAATTGTTTTGATTGTAGTCGCTGTATTTTTGACAATTTCTTCTGTATATCCGCAAGAAGTTTCAAAATTGTTTAGTGAGTTAATTCCTAAGGGGTTAGTAGAAGGATTGAAATAACAAAGATTTAAGTATAACTAAATGTATAACATATTTATGGGTCACGAAGAAGAGAGATTGAGAGCTGAGATAAAAAAGTGGGGACACTCATTTGGCGTCTTATTACCTAAAGCGATTACTAGAAAATTAAATTTGAAAGAACACGAAACAGTAGAACTGAAAATCAAAAAAGGTGAAGGTGATTTAATGGATTTATTTGGGACGTTAAAATTTTCAGAACCTACCAGAAAAATAATTAAAGAAATTAAAGAAGGATGGAAAGAGTGATAATTTGGGTTATTTTGTTGACACTTACGCTATTATAGAGTTCTTAGGAGGTAATAAAAAATTTATTAAATATTTTAAAGGCAAACCGATAACTACAATTCTTAACTTAATGGAACTTTATTATAAGATTCTAAAGGATTTCGGTAGAAAACAAGCTGAAATAGAGTTTAATAGATTTTCCAATTACGTGGTTGAGCTTGACAATGCTACTATTAAAGAGGCTATGAAATTTAGGTTAAAATATCGTAAGAAAAACAAAGATTTCTCGTATGCAGATTCTGTTGGCTATATAGCTGCTAAGAAAAATAAAGTTAAATTCGTAACTGGCGATGTAGAGTTTAAGAAACTTCCTAATGTAATTTTTCTAAAATGAAACAAGTGCCTTGGTTTTATAAATAAGATTATCTAAGAAGCATTTACAGCTGCTAAAGCATTTGCCAAACTATATCCGTAAGAAATGTCGTATCCTGCTTTGCCTAAACCAATTGCAGTGGATGTTAATTTACTAGTAACTTGATCGGGACCCCTAAAGCCTCTAGATTAACTGGTATTACTTCAATAATAACTTCTGATCACTACTTTATCAACATTACCATCTTCACTACTATCGCTAACTTTTGCTCTGAATCTAATTTTGAAATCACTTGTTAGATAGCTGCTTAAGCTTAAAGAGACATCATGCCACACATTTTCTGTATCAAAATTACCATCCAAGCATCTTTCTGTCTTAGGGACGCCGTTATTCCAAACGCCATTGGAGAATATGTCTAAGCATATGTATTCATTACTATCCCAATTGCTTTCTATGAACCAAGAGAAGTTAAGAGTCGCGCCTATTTTTCCTGCTAAATTAATTGTGTTTGCCATGGTAATTGTAGCGTTTTTTGCAGACCCATCAACTTCAGCACTTCTAACTCCGTCCCTAGCTCTTTGACTCGAACGGAACCAATCGTTTTGGGCATCTTCAACCCACAAACTATTCCACTCGCTTACTTCAAAACTATCTGAAAATTCTATAACTTCTGTTGGTAGGCCGCAAACATTACCTTCATCTGTAACTGCATTGCAATTGTTATCCACACCATCGCAAATTTCTGCCGATGGATTTCCTGGTGTGCAGCTGTTTATTTCAGTTCCATTTAGACAAGCCAGCTGCCCCGAAGCCGAGCATGCGCCTACACCACAACTCGTCGTAGTTACAACATAACCTTCGTCTACCAAGCCATCACAATCGTCATCTATTCCATTGCATACAGCATCCAACGCTCCTGGATGAACAGTAGCGGCACTATCATTGCAGTCGTTCACTTCTGCACAATAAGTATCCTTGTCTACATCAGTACAACTATCGCATGCATCACCTATTCCATCACTATCTATATCTGATTGACTTGGATTGGATATTGTCGGGCAGTTATCTGTGCTGTCTGGAACACCATCTCCGTCGGTATCGAGTGGTGGTCCTGTAGGCTTAACAGCTAGGTATGCACCATATGCGTCTACAATTCCTGCTCCTGTAATATCTGAAGTACATGTAACTTCACTTTGTTGATAACATCTTCCACGCCACAATATAGTACATTTATAACATTTAGCGGCCGGATCTGCTGTGCTATATAATGCATTTTTAATTTCATCTGTTGCAGCGGTTGGTTTAGTTTGTAATAACAAAGCTGCTACACCTGAGACATGGGGAGTTGACATAGAAGTTCCTGTCATCCATGCATACCAATTAGAAGCACAATTACCCGCTGCCAAGCATGAGTAAGTTGAAAATATATCTACTCCTGGAGCAAGTATGTCTAAAGCAGAACCCCTGTTGGACCACCAAGGTACAACACCAGTTTTATCCACAGCACCGACTGCTATTGCCTTAGAAGCGCAGGCAGGAGTGCTCACACCTTTACCATCATTACCAGCAGCAATCACTACAGTATAGCCGTTATCAACAACCCAATTGACTTTAGCTGCTAACGGATCAGAATCACAATGTGAGCCGAAATTACCACCGCCGATGCTAATACTCATTATTTTTGCATCTGTTATATTATTCACTGCATAATCCATTGCAGCCATCATATCATCCTCAAAACACAAACCAGATGTGTCACATACCCTTAACATATAAACTCCTGCGCCTGGTGCCACACCCTTTGCATTGTAGCCTTCTGGAAATGTGTATTCACCGTCAGCTGTTACTATCCCTGCTACATGCGTTCCGTGACCGCTCGGGTCTTCAGCTACATCATCATTAGATACAAAATCTTTTTGGCCTACAATACTGTCGGACAATTCAAAATGCGAAGAATCAATTCCTGTGTCCAAAATTACAACATTTACTCCTGCGCCATTAATACCTTCAGCCCAGACTTGATTAGCTTTAATCTGCTGGTCTGCTTCTAAATCAAGTATATGAAATACTCTAGCTTCTCTAGTTTTTAATTCGGAAGCAACATTCTCAGGGCAGTTAAATGAAGCGGAACGTTTTAACTTATGCCTTATTAGACAACCTTTATTTTCGAATGACTTAATTCCTTCTTCATCAACGTCATCAGCAATGATTCGCTTGTAAACGTTTTTACTAGCAAATATATCCTTTATTTCGCCCCAATCTCTGAATTTTTCAGATGGCTTGAATATCTTAAATTCTTTATCTGCATTTGCTATTGCCAGGCTAGAAATAACTAAAATAATTATTGCCGAAATTGTGAACACGTAATTTAGTTTTGTTTTCATGCCTATTACCAATACTAATTATTTCCATTCAGAGGCTTTATAAGTTTATAGGGGACTTAAACCTTTTAATTAATGTATGAGGATAGAAGTCTTATTTTTCATAGCTCTGATTACAATTGGGATTTCTTTGGGAATCGCCTCAACTTACGCACCTAAAGTTGAAATTTCTGAAGATTTTTGCCAAACTGACGAGGAGTGTGCGCCTGCCGAATGCTGTCATCCTTTATCTTGTGTTGATGAAAAGTATAAACCGGATTGTGGACGGGTATTTTGTACGCAAGTGTGTCAAGGTCCTATAGATTGTGGGGCTGGGAGATGTGGGTGTGTGAATAATAAGTGTCAAGTTGTACCTCTTAAGTGAGCTTTATATATTAGGTTCTTTACTTAATTTCTTAGGCGAGTTGGCTTGGTAGCTTCGCTCACATGTCAAAGTGTGAGTGAGGAAGTTCTCTCCATCCGCTAACTAACCGCAAGGTAGGCTGAGAAGCCTGCATCAGAATCAGAAACGGTACCTCACTGCCCTATCAACCATGAGCAATCGTGAGCTGGGGTGGTGCAGGATGAAACGGTCTGGTGCTAGTTGGATGCAAGCAGTAAGCGCTTAGACAAATGCTACCTTCAACATAAGAGAGGCTATTGCCAACACGCCTTTTTATTTTCTGCAAATTGTTATCGAAATTCGGCAAGCTAGGAACTAACTTATTTATATGTGAAAAACCTATTAAATAATATGACAAATAAAGAAAGAGTATTAAGTAAAGCTATGTTTAAACATTTATATTGGGGTAAAAAATTTTCTACACACAAGATTGCTAGAGTATTTAATACGCATCCTCAATCGGTGCGTCGTTTAGCAATCAAATATAGAATAAAACTCCGTCTACCTAAAGGTTCGCAAAAAGAAAAGTACAAAATTTCCAAGAAATTGTTAGAAGATCTGTATCTAAAACAAAAGTTATCTATACCACAAATAACAAAAAAGTTAGGCATTAAGTCATATTCTACCGTATGGCTAAAATTGCTTCAAAATAGCATATCAATAAGATCTATGTCAGAAGCGAAGACTAAATATCAAAAATTTCCATTCAGTCAAAATTTAAGTGAAAAAGCGTATTTGATAGGTTTGCGTACTGGTGATATTTCGGCTAATAGAGACTGGCTAAGAGTCGTGGTAACTACATCAACTACTCATCCTGCACAAATAGAGATGATGAAATCTGCTTTTAACAAATATGGTCGTGTCTATGTTTACATACATAAGGATAAAAGAGGTATAAAAGAGTTTAAGATTCAATGTGGATTAAATCAAACTTTTGATTTCTTATTAACTAAAATTACAAAATTGCCAAAGTGGATAATGGAAAATAAGAATTGCTTTTTTTCCTTTTTAGCAGGTTATTCAGATTGCGAAGCTAATTGGAATATTTCTAAGCGTTATACGAATTCATTTCAAATAGATTTTAACCTAAGAACTAACGATAAAGACATTTTAAAACATATAAAATCGAAATTAGTCTCAGAAGGATTCAATCCCTATTTCAGACTTTATATTAAGAAGGGGCAGAGAGCTACTTATGGCATTTACACTAAAGATTTGTATTCTCTTAGAATAGGGAGAAGACAAGAGACAATTAGGTTAGCAAAAATTTTATTACCATTGAGTAAACATGGAGAAAAGATTGATAAAATGAAGCTAGTTATAGGCATAAATAAAAACACGGAATGGGATGACATAGAAAACAAGGTTTTAAGCTTAAGAAAATCTATTAAAAATATTATCTTAAAACAAGATAATAGAAGTGTTATAAATGACCTCAAAAAGTGATCGTGTGTATATGCCTTCTGGAATTGGTGGTTTAATTAGATATGGTGAGGAAGAACAGCAAGTTATCAAGATCAAACCTAAGCAGGTTGTGTGGATTGTTGCTGGGATAGTTGTTATTGAACTATTATTAAAGTTTTTATTTTAATCATTACTTTTTAAATTTGCATTGATATCTATAATTAGATGCCAACATTATTAACGGAGGAACAACTTAGATCATTCGAACATCGCTATATAAGAGATATTTTCTCCGAGGAAGCTAGAAAAAGGTCTAGAACGTCTTATGAAAGATTAAGCGCGGCTGAAGAGTGGTTGGCTAAGCAAGACTATCCATTTAGTTTTGCCCATTTTGTTTTACGTGGATATAATTTCGAGAGGAAAAGCATAGGGCAAATAGCGCATGTGACGGGTTTGAACTATACTACTCTGGAGAGATTTTTACATAGGCTAGGAACCCCCCAATTAACTAGGGCAGAAGCTGCGAAAACGGCTAGACACAGGCGCAAATTCTACGGGCTAAACCAAGCGAAGGCAGAA
>CAYITO010000033.1:0-9096 GCA_964366355.1 uncultured archaeon | reverse complement strand
TACTTTCTTTCCATAACGCCTAAGAAAATTTGCAAATAATCTGTAGCAATTTGATGCCCCTCCCCACGAGAACCAGTATGGAACATTATAACAACCTGATTAGGGAAAATTCCCCATTTTTTAGCTAGTTTCGCATCAAAAATATTTTCTGGCTTAACCCACTGAATCTCAACATAATGATTTCCCGATCCAAGAGTACCAATTTGGTTATAACCTCTTTCTATCGCTTTCGATGAGACTTTGCTTACATCCGCCCATTCTGCTATCCCATTTAGTTCGGTCCTTTCCAAATCTTCTTTCCATCCGTATCCGTTATTCACAGCCCACTGACCACCTTCTTCAAGAACTTTTTTGAATTCTGGTTTTGTTAGTTTAACAAAGCCTTGACCCCCAACGCCAGCAGGAATTTTTTCGAATAACTTATCCACCAATGTTTTCAAATGTGGTTTAACTTGGTCGTAAGTTAAATTTGTAAGAAGTAATCTCATCCCACAATTCACGTCAAACCCTATCCCACCTGGAGAGATTACTCCACTATCATTTATGTCAACCGCTGCTACTCCGCCTATGCAATTAGAGACTAGAAATGTATTGGCAACAAAATTATGATTTTTATGGAAGACTGTGAAATCGTAAACATTATCATCGTAATTAACTTCTTTGATTTCCTTTATCTCATCCCATACAAGTCCTGATTGGTCTAAATTTTTGGTGCTGTCAGTAACGAAGTCGACGAATGACGGAAAGTTTTTTCTTGATGTGGCAAGGATAAGTTCTCCGTCCCTTAATGATTTAAGATGAAAATATTTTACCATTCTGACAGACAATCCAATTTCATCTGAAATTTCAGCGTATTTCCAACCCTTCTTCTTGAGTTCAGCCAATTTTTGAAGTACAAGTTTCTTTTGTTTTATTGCTTCTTTTTTAAGTTTCAAATATTGCAAAGAAATGTTAGCAAGGTATCTTCTTTTGTTGTTGTATTCAAACCCCACATTATTCCATAAGTTAATTAAATTTTCTTCTACCGATGAGATTACCAATTCCATCTGTGAAGAAACTTCGCCCTTGGAAGTAACAATTTCTCTATGTTTTTGAATCTTCGTTATTTTAACTCCGAAATCATTTAATAATTTGGTTATGTCACTTAGGTATTCAATGGCATTCCATTCCAAATCTTTAAGTTTTGCAGTGTAAAATACAGGCGCTCCAAAATTACCTTTTCTACCTACCCTTATATGTGGTGCTCTAAGTTCAGAACCAAATAAGGCGGCTAAAAACAATCTCTTCTGCCAAAGTTTGCAATCATATATCCATTTCGGTATGCTGAATGTCTGATTGGTTTTTCTTCCTCGTGGTACACCCAATGTTTCAAACAATATAAGCAGACTTGAAGCGTTTACATAAAAGAAAGCTACTTCGTACTCACCTCTTTTTCTTATATAAACCTTGGATGGTGTGTATCCAATTTTAATTATATCTTTTCTTGCATCTTCCAAGTCTTCCTTTCTACCAAAAAAAGCCAGAATGCCATCTGACTTCTTTCCAATAAAATTCATAGTCCCATCTCCAAATAGAAAGCCCATTATTTTGAGGATGTAAGGTAATTTTGGATTATCAAATGTTAGTGGCAAAAGGTCTCTTTGATTTAATTTATTAAGTATTATTTGGAATCGTTTACTATCAGCTGTGATGCCTAATTTAAGCAACTTGTCTTTCATGTTCTCCTCTGAAATAATTGCATCGCTTTGTGGAGTTTCGTACTGAACACCCTCGAAAGGACAAACGGCAACTTTTTCACCGATACTAATGCTGTTTAAAGGTTTCATTCCGTCTTGTGTAAAGAATGGATGGTCTTCCGTAGCTGTTAATCTTTGTCCAGATTTTGTGAGTATTCTTAAAACTTTGTTTTTTGGTTTAATTTTGAGAAATCGTTTAATACTTGTTTCCTCTATCATTTTGTTATCTTCATTATAACATTTTACTTGCATGTTCTCCCATCTGCTTTCAAAATCTTTTATTTGCATAAAGTAACCGAATTCAGACAATACTTTAGTTTCCGGAGAGACGCAAAAGCCATATCCGCTATGACCATCTGGCATGATAAACGAATATTTCTGAATACCAGGTAGGGTAGCGACATTACTTGCCTGGTCATATACCTGTAAATCCATTTCATCGACTAACTTTTTTGTTGCAATTACTCTTACTGGAACTTTCATTCCTTGCTTGAAGCTTTTAGGTATTTCCCAGATTACATCTGATATTTTCTTAAATTCTGGCTTTTTGAAAACTTGATTTCTGAATGGCATTTTCTAATATTCACCTCCCACTGACTTAAGATTTAATTTGGTAGGAAAGAGTTTAAACTTTAGACAGGCCAAGCTCGCATTTCGTAAGGAATTGTCTTCTCTGTTTCTTCTGGCAAACTAGTCCTTCCGCAGACCAAGCACTTGTTTGAATCTTCATATATGATTTTACATTCCTTGCATTCGAACATACTTTATTCATAGCTCCAATAGATTTAAGCCAGTTTCGCTGTCGTATTTCCTGATTAATTTAGCCTTGAAATCGGCGAAAACCAATTCAAGAGTTCCTGAGACTAATCCTTCCTTCAGATGCCCGCCGATTGACTTGAATTCGGTGTCTGAAAGCGATATGTGCGCATGAACTACGTGTTTGTCATCTAAAAACGCCACATTTCCTATTATGCTGAGGACTTCCATATCCTCTTTAAACGCTTTTGTAGTGTATCCTTTTTGGTTTGCTTGGTAAACCATAAGCTCAACTTGGTTTAAGGCGCCTATACCGTAAAATGCGCCTGAATTTATTTTACATTCCTTGCAAAAGTTGATGATAGACTCGGCTATCTTTTCCCCTTTGAAAATTCTTAGAATATATTTATCCCCAACTTTCTTGAACTTCATCACACCACTTGAGCCGCTAATGGATTCTTAGTAAGAAATTTTAGTTAAATAAACAATTTAAACTTATGGAGAAAGTAGAACAGGCAATCTTAATTGCATTAGTTGTATTTGCTCTAATTTCCATAGCAGATAAATACAAAAAGGATATTGACAGTTCGATAAATCTGCCTGTCAATGTTGTGATAGTGAAAGGTGAACTTGGCAGTGAAAGGGATTTGAATGGCATATCTAAGCTGATTGAAAATATAAATGAGGTTTGGCATCAGGCAAACATATCATTTGAACTTAAGGATATCGAAACTGTTGAAGTGGATTCTGATAAAATAAAGGACGCTTTAAAAGGGGACGGTAAAATATTTGCGGCTATAGACGGCTATGATGAAAATTCAATCAACATGTTTTTCATCAAGAATATGAGTTACAATGGCATTTCATTTCCTGAGCAAAGAATAGTAGTAATGCCGGATAAAACCACCAATTTAGAACATGTAGCAGCTGCACATGAATTGGGGCATGTGGTAGGATTGGACCATAATCCTGAGGATGAATATCTTATGTTTTCTGTATGCAACGACACCGCAGTAACATTTACAGAAATTTTAGATGCTAGAAAAAATGCTAAAAGTCTTTTGAACAGTTTTGATTCTATGATGCTAACCCCTATTTCTATAGGATTTAAGATAAACTCCCTGATGGTATTACCGAATATTGCGATAGAATTTACTATCATGTAGTGTATGCTTCACGGGGCATTAGGAAAGATTTATTGGAGCTAAAGAAACTATCCTCATCAAACAAACTTATCATTTAAAAAGCCTTAATATTTATTATGCCGATTAGTACAGCACCGTACACAAGGAAATATTGGCACACGAAAAGCAGGGGAAGAGAGTCTACTGTAAATTGCGAGTTTTGCAAGCGTGAAGTGCCCAAATACAAGACGTTTACCATCTTTAGAGGTTTAAGGATATCCGATCCTGTGATACTCCAGCAGGTAGACAGAAGGATGATTCACTTGCTAAACAGAAAGGTCAGGGTTTGCCCTTCCTGTGCCCGTTTCAGGGGTATATCACAGCCCGGCAAGTCTATAAGGAAGAAGCACATGAGGGTTTAAATGCTGGGAAAAATTAAAAATCTGAGAGGCGCGCTGTACAGGAAGCTTATCGAAAAAAAGGAAGGGAAAACAGCCGAGGGGAAGAAAGAAATAATTCAAGAGGCGATACCGGAATTCGCGATTAAAAAATCCGCCAGAATTGTGGAATTCCCAACTACAACAGATTTATTGAAAATAAATATCACATACCCTTTGATCGAGCCGTTTGCATATGCGAACATAAAGTGGAATGACCAGACAAAGGAATTGTGTTACAATGTTGTAGAGCCGCCATTGAGCGAGGAGGAGAAGAAGAAATTCGGCCAAATTTCCGACACGATGATAGAAATGGTGGATGTTCATCTGTCAAGCATAAAAGAGACTTCCAAAATTATCCAATATCTGGAAAAACAGGTCAACAAAATAATCAAGGAATCGGGGTTCAAGCTTACTACAAACGAATATGTGAAATTGATGTATTACATTTATAGAAATTTTGTAGGGTACAATGATATAGAAGCTTTCCTACAGGATCCGAACATAGAAGACATAAGCTGCGATGGTATAAAAACCCCCCTCTATATCATCCACAGAAAATATGGCTCGTTAAAGACCAATGTGAGTTACGAGAATCTGGATACGCTTAGGGAATTTCTAGTAAAGCTGGCTGAAAGAGCTGGAAGATACGTAAGTTATGCAGAGCCTTTGCTGGACGGGACTTTGCCGGATGGAAGCAGAATATCCGCAATGCTCGCCGGAGATGTTGCGACAAGAGGTCCGACATTTACGATTCGTAAGTTTTCTGAAAAACCCTTCTCGCCAATAGACCAAATAGAACTGAATACAGTTACTGCCGAGATGATGGCATATATTTGGTATTTGGTAGAGCATGGGGCATCTATGTTAGTTATCGGCGGTGTGGCAACTGGGAAGACCAGTTTTCTAAATTCCATATCGATGTTCATCCAACCAGAAGCAAAAATAGTCTCTATAGAAGACACAAGAGAGCTAAGACTTCCACACGAGCATTGGATAGCTGGACTGGCAAGAGCTGGGTTTGGTATTCCCACACCCACAGGCGAAAAATATGGGGAAGTGTCGCTTTTCGACTTGCTGAAGGAGAGCTTCAGACAGAATCCTGATTATGTAATTGTAGGTGAAGTTAGGGGGGAAGAAACCTATGTAATGTTCCAAGGTATGAGTTCAGGCCACCCCTCGCTCTCGACGTTCCACGCAGGCTCTATTGAAACCATGATAAAAAGGTTGACCACGGCGCCAATAAACCTCGCTCCAACATTGCTCGAAAGCCTCGACGTGGTAATTATCATGACCCATGCAAAGGAGAAAGTCAAATCTGCAAGGAGGATAAGTGAAATTGTAGAGATAGTGTCGGTAGATTCGAATACTGATGAGGTTAAGACAAATGTCGTCTTCAAGTGGGACCCTATCAATGATTCCTATACAAAAGTGGGTGAAAGTCTAAAGATAGAAAAGGTGACGCTTGCTAAAGGCGGCAATACAGAGGATGCAATCAAGGACATTGAGAGAAGGAAAAACATTCTGCTGTGGATGCAGAAAAAACAGATAAAGGAATTCTCAGAAGTTACGAAAATCATCTACAATTATTACAAAGAGCCTAAGAAGATATTGGAGATGGTTGGTGAAACGCCGATTGAAGAAAAGAAAGTTCAATTGATAGAAAAGCCAACTATCATGGAACCGCAAGGGGCTATAGAAATTCCTAAAGAGGAGAGGCCGGCAAGAAGGGTGTCGCTCCTCGATTTGCTCGGCATGAAAGTAATCAGAGAAAAGGCATAATCTATTTCTTCTACACAGCCAAATTTCATTTGAAGAAGTATGAATTATAACGGCCTGGCTGTTAGGTTATTTGGAACTTTAGTAGACAAGTATGGCAATTCATTTCTAATAACAAAGAACAGTCTGCTTACGGCAAACATAAGGACATCGTTTAGAACTTACATGAGCATCGTTTTTCTAACCGCTTTGCTGGCATTTGTCGGTAGTTTGATAACGGTTCTTATTTTGTTCAAAGTACTTGCAGTAATAAATGTCCCGGAAATGATGCAGCTGCTCTATATAATTTTCATTCCAATCACAGCTGCCATCATAGCATTTTCCTTTTTGATAGTGTATCCTTCGCAAGTTGCGATTGTACGACAAAGGAATATCGAAAGCAACATGCCATTTGTGCTAACTCACATGGGAGCAATTGCGGAATCGGGGGTGCCGCCTCCTGTAATTTTTAAATTAATCAGCCAGTTCGGGGAGTATGGAGACATTGCTATTGAAATGAGGAAAATTGTCAAGAACGTGGATGAATTTGGTGTAGACCCTCTTACAGCTGTAAAACAGGTGGCTGAAAGGACGCCGTCTACAACATTGAAACAAATTTTGCTTGGTTTTGTAACTACGATAGAATCGGGGGGGGATATAAAGCTCTATTTGAAGAGCGCCGGGCAACAGAGTTTGTTCGACTGGAGGATCAGGAGGGAAAAATTTCTGCAGCAGCTGTCAGCTTATGCAGAATTCTATACAGGCCTGTTGATTGCAGCCCCTCTTTTCATCATAGCTTTGTTTGCGGTAATGAACATGATACAACCCAACATAGGGGGTTTTAATATTCTGGACTTGACGAAATTGAGCATTTACCTGCTGGTTCCGGCGCTTAACATAGGATTCCTTATATTCCTAAGGGGTGTTGAAGTTGAAATTTAAATTGGATAGAAGACTTGCGCTAGTGATCGCCGTAAACACTTCTATAGTAATTTTACTGGTAGCATTGAATTGGACGGTTCTTGCAAAATATACAAACCTCTCTTCGCTATTAAACGTAGTTGCGGCGATGCTATTGGCCGCACCCATAATAATCGTTCTTTATTTGCGATACGAAAGGAGGAAACAGCTGGAAGAGTACTTCCCTGTCTTTTTAAGAGATTTCGTAGAATCTGTGAGGGGCGGAATGACTATACCTCAAGCATTCAAAACAATATCAAACAATGATTACAAGGCGTTGAGTCATTACATTAAAAAGGTAGCGGCGCAACTGGACTGGGGTATACCGGTTTCAACTGTCTTGTTTAGATTTTCCAAAGAAACCAAATCAAAGCTAATAGCCAGGATAATTTCGTCTGTCATTGAAAGCCATAGATTTGGAGGCAATTTGGTTGACACTTTCGAAGCACTGTCGAAAACTGCAGTAGAAGTTGATAGATTGAGAGCTGAAAGGATGCTCTATCTCCAATCCCAAATGATGACAGGATATATCATTTTCTTTGTCTTTTTGGGTGTGATGCTTGGTTTGCAACAATTCCTGGTTCCGAGCCTGGCAGAGGTCTCCCCTTTGGGGGCATTGAGCGGAGGGGTAACTCAGGAGGACTTGGCTGGAGAATATAAAACTGTGTTCAGGAACTTGATAGTCATTCAGGGTCTGTTTGCAGGGTTGACTGTAGGGAAAATGGCAGAAGGATCAATGGTAGCAGGCGTCAAGCACAGCTTATTCATGGTATTCGTAGGTAGCCTAATATTCTCCATCTTCGGCTAAGTGGCGACTTCCGAGGCATCGACAGTGTCAAAAACAGAGGCGCAATCAGTTATGACTCGTACATCATCGTAATTGCTCCCTCCGATGCTGACATTGAATGCTGCTGCTTCCCTGGCTGACAGGGATAGGTTTGCGCTTGAGCAGTTGAATGGCGCTGATGGCGCTCCGCATAAAGCAACTTTGGTGGAAGTTGCATTTTTGAAGATGGTTTGAACCTGTATCGCCTTCAGGACTATAGTTCCGGTATTTTCAATTTTTCCGGTGATGTTGCCATTTGCATATTTCAAGTTTTTCAAAGAAACTCCGCCATAGTTGCAGTTTATCTGTATGCTGGATTGGTTGCTGACAGTTGCTGCAGTTGTCGTGGTATATCCTGACAACCAGACACTAACTATTCCGCTGACCCCAACTGTAAATGCAATCAAGAGTATGACTGCTATAAACGGCGATATTCCTTTCATCTGCATGATGCACTCACGCTCAACTCAGGACATTCTGTTTTGATGTTGATTGTGGAATAACTAGAGGTTACTCCTGTAATTGGGAATGATTTTATGAATCCGGCAGGCAAACTTCCGTTCAAATTAACCGTAGTGATGCTATCCGGATAAATGATGAAAGCTGTCAGGTTCTTCAATTCAACGGTTTTAAAATTCTCTAGAATCAAGTTGACTTTTTGGGCTGAATCATTATAGTTACAAGAATATACTTTGAAGTCTGCAAAATTGCAGCGGGAAACTATGGTCTGGTTTGAAAATGACTCTGTCTGCTGCCTCACGAAACCGGATGCCCAATAGGCGAGCATCCCAGCAATTGTCATCGTAACCGCAATCAAAAGGACCGCTGCGACGAGAGGAGAGACGGCTTTCGTTCCTTTCATAATAAAGAATTCACTTTTGCTGCAAATAAATATTTGGTATGACATCCAATTGTATTTCAATGAAAGGCCAATCCAAACTTGTTGAGCATATTCTAACGGTTTTTCTCTCTATCCTTGTATTGGTAGGTATATCCGCCCTAGTTTACACATTTTACAAGACGGCTTTGGAGCGAGAGATCAGGGCTGAGCTTACTCAGATAGCTGTGCAAATAAAAGACAATGTGATCAAACTTTATGATAGTGGGAAAAATTCCAAGGTACACCCCAGCAACTTCACAAGTGTGCGGATAGGCGAGGTGGATTTGAACCTGCCTGACAGTGTTGCCAAGCAAAATTATGAAGTGAGTTTGATAACCGCCAGTTCATTGTATTCCTATGTAACAACTGCTACTATCGGTGGCGTGAATATTTCAGGGGTCAAGCAAGCGTCGGGGGCGAAAATTGTTGCAAAAACTATCCAGGATCCTGTAGTTACGGTTGAATTTGATTTGCCCAATATTGATGTTGGCGTGCAGGGTAGGATTAAGAATGGTGCAGATGATGTCTTGGGATATTATAGATATAATCAAAACACTACGGAATATGATGCTGTTATACTCGGCCAACCTGATATAATAGTTAGGATAAGCAGTATCAG
>CAYITO010000032.1:6874-9117 GCA_964366355.1 uncultured archaeon | reverse complement strand
GGACCAAGTGGATCAGGGTTTGGAGCACAAAAGTGTCCAGACGGTATTTGCGATAGTTTTGAGCAAGATAATCCGAATGCGTGTCCTCAAGATTGTGGAGGGGAGAAAGGCGTGCCAGCACCGACTGCTCCACAGGCATGCGTTGGTTGCTTGAATAATGGTGTTTGTGACATTGGGGAATGCAGCGAATGTGGAGACTGCTTAAGGAGATGATTGAATGAAGGGAATAATAATTACAAAAATGATAGTAATCGCAGCGATAGTAGTCGCAGTATTATTGTATGTCTTGGATCAAGGAGGGCAATTGCCCAGCATAAGTTTGCCGACGGCAAAGACGACTACAATTAAAAGTACTACAGAAGCTTCTAAGGGAATAACCGATATCGGATCCAGCGTTGACGATGTAGGTTCTATACTAGAAGACATAGACAAAAGTCTTGGGTAAATCAAGGCAAATCTGCACAATCCATTTGTCATCGCAATTAGCCTAAGACTTTGCCAGCGAGGTTAAATTTTCTAGATACCCATTTAAAAGTAACATTTCTTCCTTCGCACAATTTCCAAACCTCTTCGGCCAAATTTCTCATTCTGTCCTCTTTAATTGAATATTCGTGAGTTAGCTGTCTTACAACAAGCTGGCTGTCAGAATGGATGGTTATATTTTTCTCGGGATTTTCCCTCAGTGCCTCGACAACTGCCATGTACTCTCCTTCGTTGTTCGTAATCCCTTTCTTCTCAAAAAGTCGGACTTTTTTCCCCTCGGCTACATAACAATATTTTCCAGTTTTTCCAGATGCGTCTGTGTATATGTTCATGCAATCAATTCGCTTACCTAGTATTCAATTGCTTCTCGTAATCTTCCCTAGTCTTGAAACACAAATTCCAATAATCGCAATAGTCGCATAACTTGGTGACAGTCTTTGGAAAATTTTCTTTGTCAACTTCCTTACTCCTTATATCATCCACGTCTTTTTTTATCTCCTCCAAATCCCTCTCGGTTATGGGATAGTAAACGCTCTCGCCGTCGCGCAAATAGAAAACGGATATGTGCTTTGGTGCTTCGCCGAAAACAGCCTTCCAAAGATACGCATAGACCTTGCATTGCTTCAAATCTTCCTTCGATATAAAATGTGGCAACGTGGTCTTGGATGTTTTATAATCGACTATAGCAACCCCGCCGCCGATCAAGCTCATAGTCTTGTCTACAAACCCAATCATGTTCTGCTCCAGAAGTTCCAGTTTATATTCCCTGTCCTTGGGATAAAAGAACCTCTTCAAATCGTCTGTAAAATATCTGGAATTTTTCATCTGTTTCAGTTTGTTGAAGAGCGCAAAAGCCAATTTCGCAGAATAAAAATCCATAATTTCCTTTGTATCATCCAAAAATTCCTGCTTCTGTTTCTCATTTTCAAAACAATCCGGATATGTGCTTCCTATCTTTTTCCATTCAGTCTCAAGCAAAGTATTCAATATCCCCTTGAAGCCTTTCCATATTTCATGCCAATGCTTATCATTCGGGACTTTTGTCAAATCTGCGATATTGAAGAATTCATCCAACACCCTATGGGTTATACTTCCCCTGACCTTTTGAGGCGTTGGCTTTTCCGGCAGTTTTTCTATATGCCTGTAATAGAATTTCCTTTGGCATTGGCCATATGTGGTTATCCCGCTTGCAGAAAGCCGTATCGAGTTCATCAAAATTAATCAAGAAACGGAAAATTTAAAGTTATGTCAGGCTGGCTTCCGGTGTACTTTTACAAATTTCTATGCAGATCGCATGCCTGCATTTCTAAGGCCGAAGGAAATTGGTCAAACTGGTTGCTGAAATCGAATATTTCTTCTACGAAAATTCCGCAAACTATGCATCTAAATTTGACATAAACCATTTTAACCAACATTTCAAAAGCAAAATTTTTTAGGGAACTATTGAAGCAATTGCGGGGATTTTTTAACTAGAATCCTCTGAGGGGTTTTTCAATAGCTCTTTCCTAAGAACCAATTCAAATTCTCTGAGGGCAGCAATTAGGTCATCCGAAGACAACGAAAACAGGAAACGGAGTCATCCCACATCAAGCGATGGAAAAGAACCTTTGACATGTAGAGTAGACTACTGTAATATTCTTCATTAGGGATGATTTCAATAGGCTCTGACTCATTTGTCTACCCTTTAACTTAATAATTAGTTTCCCTATTTAAATCTTTTATATTTTTGCAAATGTATTTCTTTGCATATACTTTGATAA
>CAYITO010000032.1:0-6864 GCA_964366355.1 uncultured archaeon | reverse complement strand
CTATCCAATTATTTGAGATTAGGCGGCTTCAAGTATATTTTTGCAAATGTATGTTGTTGTATACGTTTGGGTGATTGTGATTTTATGATCAAGGCGGTATTGTTTGACTTGGATAACACTTTGATAGATTTCATGAAGATGAAGAGGAGGGCTAATGATGCAGCAATTACTGCGATGATTAAGGCGGGATTGAAGATAGACAAAAAGGACGCGTGGCGATTGCTGGAGAAATTATTTCATAAGCATGGTCTTGAGTATCAGCAGATCTTCAACGAATTTTTAACGGAAATTTTGGGTCATGTTGATTTGAAGGTTCTGGCAGCTGCGGTTGTTGCATACCGGGGGGTTAAAGGCGATTTGCTGCAGCCATACACAAATGCAAAATTGGTTTTAAAGAAATTGAAGAAAAAAGGCTACAGGCTGGGGGTGGTCACTGATGCGCCGAAATTCCAAGCATGGACAAGACTTTATGAGATGCGGCTGGAAAAATATTTCGACATTGTAGTTACTTTGGACGATTCAGGCAGCTTTAAACATACCGGATTGCCATTCGAAAGAGCGATAGATATGCTTGGTTTCAAACCGAAAGAAATAATGATGGTTGGTGATTGGGTAAGCAGAGATATAATACCGGCAAACAAGTTGGGCATAAAGACTGTGCTGGCAAAATATGGGCAGTGGCAAATAATTCAGGAAAATTTTAAAGCGGATTACGAGATTGATGATATAAGTGAGCTTTTGAAAATCTTATGATTTATGCAAACTCTATTACCAATTCTGTCAAATATCCGAACATGATTCCTAAGAATAATCCTATCATCAATATGTCATGAGTTGCTTGCCTTCTTCCTGCATGATACATCGACATTATGACATAAACCAAAGCCCCAGCTGCTACGGATAAAAAGAGCACTGAAATTATAGGAGATGACCAGATGCTGCCGATCAATGTACCCAGAAAAGTAGGGCCCCCGCCTATCAATCCGGCCAAAACAAGAAAACTTTTACGTGGCTTGAGGCCTGTCAAAGGAGCTGCTATTCCAAAGCCTTCGGTTGCATTGTGTATCGCAAAACCGAACGCTAAAAGAAATGCAAATTTAATTGCTCCAGTTGCGTATCCCTGCCCGATAGCCAAACCTTCGCTGAAATTATGTATGCCAATTCCGATTGCTATCATCAATGCAAGACGGTATGCGTTCTTCATTTCAAGCGCCTTATTGCTTTTGGCAGTATGGCCCGCATCCACCTTGTGCGGAATAAATTTTCCCTCGTACCAAACCAAGCTCAACAGACCCAGACCTAGACCTCCCAAAAAAGTAAACAAGAACAGGGCTGCATTATTGATAGAAGCTCGATTTTGGATTGCCTCCTTCAGCACATCCTCAACAGTTCCACTTGCATGAGAAAACACTTCGATCAAGAGGAAAACAATTATCCCTATTGCAACTGCGTTAAGAAAGCCTCTGCTTCTGGCACTGAGTTTATGCAAGAGTGCGACTGGTATGCCTAGGAAAATAGTAAAGCCAGCGACTGCTCCCAAAATCAATAATTGTGTGAAATCGAATGACATCTTTATCCTCTTGAATTAATTATATCCAGAATTTCTTTTATCGTAAAGAAGATTCCGACAAGTAATGTTGCAGTTGCTCCTAAACCTTGGCCATTAAAGCCTGTGTTTGCTAAGAACAAACCTATACCTATTCCAATAATGCTAAGCAAGATGAAAATACTCATCATACCACTTTTATTAGGTTAGCCTAATTTATTGAATATAATGATATACGCAAGTATTTAAATCTTAGGCTAGCCTAATTTCATGTTAGTTGGTTGTATGGAGAAGCCTCAAAGTAAGCCTGCATATGTAGAACACCTTTTCATTGAGCCTGTTGAAAGCGAACACTCTGAAATGTACATAAAAGCGATCTACCTTCTAAAGGAGTCTGACGAGATGCCTGCAAAGGTAAAGTCGATTGCCAAGCTTCTGAGCGTATCCGCGCCAAGTGTTGTTGAGATGTTGAAAAGGTTAAGCGCTATTGGCCTTGTGAAATATACGAGAAATGGTGCCGTGCTTACCAAAAAGGGGCTGGCTGTAGGGAATAGGATAATAAGGAACTACAGGCTCGTGGAGGCGCTGATGGCGGTTAAATTCAAAATACCTGTGGATGAAAGGATCGCCTGTGGCATAGAGCATTTGATGACGGAAAAATTCTCCGAAGCGCTTTGCGCACTGGTAAAACACCCCAAAAGGTGCCCTCATGGCTTCAACATACCTGCCGGCAAATGCTGCAGATAGGCTGGCTAAACTTTATTTACTAAATTCACGAATTTTTAGTAAGTGATATCTTGGTTAGGGTAATGGGTATAGTTTCTGGCAAAGGCGGTGTGGGCAAGACCACGGTGGCTGTGAATTTAGCCTATGCGCTCAAGAGCTATGGGCAGAAGGTTGTATTGGTTGATTGCAACCTGTCAACCCCGCATATGGCCTATTATATAGGGACCTCAGACTACAAGTATACTCTGAATGACGTGCTTTTGGGTAAAGTCGACATCGTATCTGCGCTGCATAATTATGAGGGCATCCGCCACATACCTGCGTCCTTGGACCTAAAAGACATAATTGGCGTGGATCCTGTTAAATTGAAGAAACATCTAAAATCGCTGATGATACCAAGCAAGGTTGATTTCATCATCTTGGATTCTGCCCCGGGTTTGGGAAGGGAGGCCTTGGCTGTTCTGGATGCCGCAGACGAGCTTGTTTTTGTTACAACGCCGTTTTCGCCGATGCTGAATGATGTGATAAGGTGCAGGGATGTTTTGAAGGGAATAAGGGGAAATAAAAACCTCAATTTGGTTTTGAACATGGTTACAGGAGAAAGGCACGAACTTCATTACAAGACAATCGCAGATGTGATTGACATACCGATAATAGGCCAGATTGCTTACGATAAGAGTGTCCTGCACAGCTTGGTTTTCAAGTCTCCGGTTGTAGCATATAAGCCAAAATCCCATGCAAGTGTTGGTTTCATGCAGCTTGCGGCTACGTTAACGAATAATGAATTCAAAACACCAATGTCATACAAATTGTACAATATTTTCAACAAAGTGAAAAATTCGATGCTGCCATCCAGCTTCTCTTTGCCGACATCCCCAGAGCAAATCAAAGAAGATATCATGCCCCAGGGTAATTAATTTATGGGAATTGCAAGAGGTCTTGGAAAATTAATAGGCACACTTTTGTTCACCACGTTTTTAACAGTATCTCTGCTGATGATTGGCCTGGTCGAATTTACTTCTTATTCCAATCTGAAATCCTTCACAGGCAAAATTTTATCGGATAGTATAGCGTCGCAGACAGATATAAATCAAATATTTTCCACATTAAAGCAGAATTGTAGTAACAAGGAATTTGCCGACTTCCAGTTGGGAAATAGCATACTAAAATTGAAATGTTCTGAACTGGGATCGATGCAAGCCAAAGATTTGCCAAATTTAATAGCATCCACACTTTTTGATTCAATATACTATAGAAAATACGATTGCAATTTTCTTGATTGCATAAGACAAGGGGGAATTGGCAATTTAGTGGTGGTCTTGTCAGAACATGCCAACAATTTCCTGAAAAGCCTGCAAAGCACGCTGTGGATTCTAACTGTAGCTGGAGCGGGAATTCTGTATTTTTCGACAGAAACTATGAAAGGAAGGCTGAGGGCATTTGGCATTAACTTGATTTTTACAGGCGGATCTTTTTTTGTTTTGCTCTATGCGATAAGATTTCTGCTGCCTCCGCAAATCTTGCAAGCAAATATTGATATCTCGGACATTTTAGATAGTTTGTTCGGGCCTGTGAGAAATTATTTCATCATCGTCCTAGTTATTGGAATGTTGTTAATGATTTTGAGCTATATAGCAGTTCCAAAGGTCAAACCTGAAAAGAAAAGGAAAAAACGATGACTCAGCCAATGTAGCGCAATTCTTTTTCGTGCGCCTTGTGGATTCTGATATATCTTTGCATCTGTTTGTGCACGAAATCTTCAATTTTTTTCCACTTGCTGTTCCTTTTTATCCTTCTGTGAATATGAACGTGTTCATGATGCATAATTATTTATTAATTTTTGGTTTTAAATATCTATTTGTATGTTGTTTTGTCAATTAATTCTACCGGTGAATCGATATTCAAGCTAAGTGCGTTTGTCCTAATCATGGGAGATTGCAGTTGGAAGAAATTCAGATAAAGAGTAGGATTCCTGTTTGCAGCAAATGCTCTAAAGAATTGGGATTCGGCGCTGTAAAACCGCGAAAATTGAAATAGATACGCTTATGTATTTTAACCTCTAACTTTAGTAGGGTTTATTTGGCTTCGAAATTTGGCGTGATGCAGGAACCAATACCGCTTTATGATGTTAATGCAACCTTCTGGGAAAACTTTAGAAGAGGGCCGAGAAATTTAACAAAAGATGAAGAAAATAAATTGACTGCGATTGGGAATGAAATACAAGAATTGAAAGAGCAGAATGATGTTGATTTGCAGGCTCAACTTTTTGGTAAAATAATAGATTCTCCAGTTGGGCTGTGTGCCGGACCCGCATATGGATATCGATGGCTGGATTTCTATTCAGAATTGGGCTATGACATATTGACGCAGAAAAGTGTGAGGGATGATTATTTGGAGCCGCATCCTCTGCCAAACATAATTGCTGTAGAAGGTAATTGGAAGGATGGCTTTATTGCTTCAGAAAGATTCACTGGCTCGATTACAAATTCATTTGGCATAGGTTCGCTGGCGCCGAAAGATTGGATGAAAGACTTGGAACCGATGGTAAAAAATTTGCCGAAAGACAAAAGCTTCAAAATCAGTGTGATACCACACACATCAAAAAAAACTTCTGAAGAGACAATAAACTCGTTTGTAGAACTGTCTTTGATTGTAAAGAAACTTGGAGCCGATGGCGTCGAATTTGATTTGTCGTGCCCGAATTTCACCGCAAGCGAAGGGGCTAAGGGCGAGATTTATCAGGATGCGAAATTTACACGCGAGATAACAGAAGCCGTAAGGGATGAGGTTGGCAAAGGTTTCCCTATATTGCTAAAAGTTGGATATTCCCATGACTATAGAAAACTTGTTGAGGAGGTTGCATCCATCGCCTCGGGGATAGTTGCGATAAATGCCATGCCGGCGCCTGTCTATAGAAAAGATGGCTCTTCTGTATTTGCCAATAGAGGCAATAAAGCCGGGGTTTGCGGGACTGCAATATTGCAAATGGGATTGGATGCAGTTGGTCATCTAGTAAAATTGAGGGGAATGAATGGCGCTGATTTTGCGGTTATTGGTGTTGGTGGGATATTGAATCCTGATATAGCTATGAAGTATCTTGATTTGGGTGCGGACGCAATTGAGATTGGCACTGGAGCAATTTATAATCCGTTTCTGGCTTTGGAAATCAAAAAGGCCCTCCTTGAAAGAAAAGTGAGTGAGAGCTAGTGAAATTCGATTTAGTTGTTGAAGGGAAAATTGTCAATCCTGAAAGAATTTTCGAGGCGCAAATTGGAATTGAAGATGGTGTGATTAAGGAAATCAAGCGGCAGGGTCTGGAAGGCGAAGAAAGAATTGTTGTAAGAAATGGCATGATATTTCCTGGATTTATAGATTCACATGTCCATTTGAGAGAAGACAGCAGCCACAAATGGGATTACAAGGAAGATTTCGAAACTGGTTCCAAAGCCGCGGCGCATGGCGGTGTAACAACTGTTATCGACATGCCTAATAATTTCTTGCCTGCTGTCACCGAAAGCAGAATATTGGAAAAGATTGAGCTTGCTAAAAAGTCTACAGTTGATGTTTTATTTCACGGCGGCGTTGACAAAGGACATTTTGATGAGATAAAGAAAATGTCTAGGCATGTTGTGGGATACAAAATATATCTGTCTGAAACTACTGGCGGCTTGACTCTTGATAGAAATGCATTGGGAATTGTGTTGGGTGGAATAAAGGAGACTGGTTTGCCTGCGGTTTTTCATTTGGACGAAAAACAACAAATTTTAAAAGAATTTTTAGATTTAGCGAAGAGGTCAAAAGTGAAAATGCATATAGCGCATGTTTCCAAATCATTATCGGTTGCAACCCTGAAGAATAGCAACTTAACTTATGAAATAACTCCCCACCATATAATTTTCGACCAAAGTGATGAAGGCAAAATAAAATTTTTAACAATGAACCCGCCATTGGGGACAAAGGTTGATAGGATGGCTGTCATAAATGCATTGAAGACGGGCCAGGTGTTTTCTTTGGCAACGGACCATGCACCGCACAGCATAGAAGACAAGGAAAATGGGGCAAGGGGGGTGCCAGGCTTGGATGTTTATGGGAATATTGTTTCCTGGTTGCTCAATAGTTTGAGGCTGGATCCCACTTATGTGGCTAGGCTGACATCATTCAATATCGCCAAACTTTTTGACCTGAAGGGAAAGGGTGAGCTCAGCCAAGGTAATCCAGCTGACATTTCTATTTTAAAATTTGAACCTGAAAAAGTCGACTCGGCAAATCATTTTACTAAATGCGGGTGGTCGCCATATGACGGGATGATGTTTCCTGGAAAAGTTGCTTACACGATTTTTAATGGTAATGTAATTTACAGCAACGACTAAAGCTTCCTAATAGGTAAATTTATTATGAAGTCATTATCATTTTCGTTAGATTCTATCACTGCATTTTTAGTATCAATAACCAATCGTAATGTCGGCTGATCAGCTATCTCATCTATTTCATCATGTAATTTCTCAGAATATGATATCGCATCATATAATTTCCATTCGACAACTTTGGAAGGTTCTAATAGTACTAGGGTTTTTGTTCCTATGGTATCCCAG
>CAYITO010000031.1:0-9147 GCA_964366355.1 uncultured archaeon | reverse complement strand
TTTAGAATATCTTTAGAACTGTACAGAAACAAATAGACAAATGGTAGCGTTACATGCTACAATTCATTGATTAGGTGGGCATCCGCCGCACATACAACCACTTTATAGTCTGTAATTACTTCTATTTAAGTTTTTATACCTTACTGCTGCTGTTAAGCCTTATAATCATCGAATCAGAATATCCGATTATGAAATCCACGGCAGTGGCAAATTCCAATATAGCGCTCATAAAATATTGGGGGAAGGCAGACGGGCAATTGTTTTTGCCGATGAATTCCAGCATATCGATGACCCTGGATGGTCTTACAACAACTACGACCGTGGAGTTTTCGAAAGATTTCAAAAGCGATTCTATAACGCTGAATGGGAAGTCTGCAGATGTGAAAACCAAAGACAGGATAACAAAACATTTGGATTTTATTAGAAAATTTTCCAAAACCAGCCTTAAAGCAAAGGTTGCATCAGAGACTAATTTTCCAATGGGGGCGGGATTGGCTTCATCCGCTTCAGCCTCGGCGTCGCTAACATTAGCTGCATGTTCGGCAGCGGGCTTGAATCTCGATAAAAGGCAACTGTCCATCTTGGCACGGCAGGGCTCTGGTTCTTCATGCAGATCCATTTATGGGGGTTATGTAAAGTGGTTGAAGGGAAGCAGGTCCGAAGACTCGTATGCAGTGCAATTGGCTGATGAAAATCACTATGATATCAGGGATGTGATTGCCATAGTTTCAAAGCATGAGAAAGCAACCAGCTCAAGGGACGGGATGAAGATAACTGTTGAGACAAGCCCTTTTTATAAGGTCCGACTTCAGGCGGTTGAACAGAGTCTGAAGGAAATGGAAAAGGCTATTTTAGACATGGATTTTGAGACGATAGGCAGGATTGCTGAGGCAGATTGCTTGTCCATGCACGCAACCATGCTTACTTCCAACCCAGCGTTGATTTATTGGGAACCAATCACGATAAAGTTGATGAAAGCGGTTGAGGAATGGAGAAATGGTGGATTGGGAGCATATTTTACCATTGATGCTGGCCCTAACGTGCATATCCTAACCCTTCCGGAAGATTCTAAAGAGGTTGGAAGACGCCTGAAGGAAATACCAGGTGTTTTACAGGTTATCCAATCAAAACCAGGTCCTGATGCCAAGCTGGCTAACAAGCATTTATATTAAATTTAAATACCTAATTCCAATAAGGAGATATAGGAGAGGTTAATGGTATCAGTCTCTGCTCCAGGCAAGCTCATGCTTTTCGGGGAGCATTCAGTGGTTTACGGCAAGCATTGCATCGTCACGGCTGTCGACAAACGGCTTGTAGCGAATATGGAGCGTTCTAAGGACATCTCAATCAACTCATTGGATTACAGGATAAGGCGGCATTTGATTAGTAAGATAGAGCATCTGCCAAAGCCTTTGAAATTCGTCGGTTCTTCCCTGAAGTATTTTTATAGCAAGTACCGCATCAAAAGCGGTGTGTCAATATCTACCGGCGGCAGTCTGAAGTCAAGCTATGGTCTGGGGAGTTCTTCTGCGATTATTGTCTGCATTGTCAAAGGACTGTCGAAACTTTTCAGGATACCATTGTCCAACAGGAGTTTGTTCGATGTTTCTTACAAGATAAACAGGCTTGTGCAGCGTTCGGGGTCAGGATTTGATGTAGCTTCTGCAATTTATGGCAAAACCCTTAATTTTGTTGCTGGTGGGAAGACTATCGAGAAATTAGATGTTCAAGAAATACCGTTGGTTGTTGGTTATACAGGAATCAAGGCGCATACGCCGACGATAGTAAAAGAAGTTGCCGAGAGGTATAAGGCGAATCCAAGCTATTACAAGGACATTTTCAACAAGATGGACAAGATTACTTTGAAGGCAAAGGATGAGCTGGAAGCCAAGAAATGGAAGAAGGTTGGTGCGCTGATGGATAAAAACCAGGAATTGTTGAGAGGATTGGGTGTTAGTTCTTTTAAATTGGAAGAAATGATTAATGCCGCTAAGGATGCCGGTGCTTATGGAGCGAAGTTGTCTGGAGCTGGGATTGGGGACTGTATGATCGCAATTCCTGATGGCAGCATAGAAGCTGTAAAAGAAGCGATAATGGATGCAGGCGGTCAGGTTATTTCTGTCAAGGTTAATGTGGATGGCGTAAGAGCCGGCTAGATTGAAAGATAAATTTTTTGTTATTTAGGAAATTTTAAATAACGCACGCGGTTGCGAGATGTAACTTCACAATCTGGTAACACTATGCCACTCCTGTTAAAAACTTTGCGTAAAATACCATAGGGCCTCATACCTAAACCTGGTATATGTAATGGTATTCCTATTTGTGCGGCTCCTTCGAAATATTCGACAACATCCCCAACAAATAAATAATCTGGATTTAATCCGCTGTTAGGATGCATCTTAATGAAATATCTTGCTAAAGCGTCATACACCCTTCTCCCTTTGGCTTCATCTCGCCAAGGAAGTTCGTGCAAAGGCAGCTTGTACACATCTCCAGACTCATTTGTAGGAGGATGCTCATCTGATATTCTTCGTGTCAGATTATCGCCACAATTATTACTTAAATTAAGACTTTTATCTGTTTCTTGCTGTGCACAGCATTAATCAATTCCTTTCCAACATCGGAATCTTTCGTTACCTTTATTTTGGCCTTCTTACCCACAGTCGCAGAAAACAGGAAATTATCCCCGATGTAAATGCTGCCGATTTTCCCAATCAATCTCTTGTCAAATAATAATTCCAAACTATTTCCAGACTCGTTGATGCCGAAATCAACCTCCCTTCCCAAAGCAGGTATTCTTGGTTCGACATCAATATGAACACCAAGCCTCTTCTCAATTTCATTTATCATGATCCCATTTTTCCCTATCAGTCTTGATATGACATCATTGTCAACTTTTACAACCGCTTTGTTTTCAGACACTATTTCAACAACCGCATGAGGATCGAACTTCCTTATTTCCTGCATTATCCTCTCGCCTGCCAGCTTCTTCAATGCCGTAGTCTCTTTGCCACCTCCGGATTTGACAGGAATTATTACGTTTTCATCGCCGAATGTGTATATCTCATACTCCAATGCCCCTGATTCGAAATCCATTATTTCAACAACAGGTCTTGATAAGTCTGCTTCAATCATGCCTGTCGGGAC
This sequence comes from uncultured archaeon, assembly GCA_964366355.1. Taxonomy (GTDB): domain Archaea; phylum Aenigmatarchaeota; class Aenigmatarchaeia; order CG10238-14; family SCSR01; genus JACQIA01. The sequence goes on along the minus strand of CAYITO010000031.1, from coordinate 6,000 downwards.
TTTTACAGTCAGACTCAGCTCGTAGACTTTTTTCACCTCTCCCTCCTTCACAAAAATCACAGTATCGATTATGTGAGGCACCATTCCCAAATCAACTCTTGTGACAAATCTCTGTATGGCGTCGATTGCGTTGCTAGCGTGGACAACCCCAACCATACCTATACCAGACAATCTCATGTCAGAAAATACTTGGAAGTCCTTCGTCTTCCTGACCTCATCGTAGATGGAATAATCAGGTCTGACCAAAAGCAGTATATCCGCTGTCTTTTCGAAATCTCCCTCTAGAGGGCCGTATTGTGTTATTTCGTCTGATACTTGCAAATCTTTCGGCGATTCCAATGTCTTTACGATTTTTCCCTGATCTTTGTAGAACTCTGCCATCGATGCTGCGAGCGTTGTTTTTCCAGAGCCAGGAGGGCCTGCAACCAAAATTCCTTCGGCTCTATCTCGCATTCGGCTAATCAGTTTGTCAGAAAGTCTGTAATCGTCAAGAGTCAGCTTCACTATCGGCCTCACAATAGTCACTTCCAATCCGTCAGAAAATGGAGGGCGCGCAATGGCAATCCTGTAATTGCCCAACTGCAGCACCAAAGCGCCGGCTCGTGAAATTTCAACATAACCCTCGTCGCTTATTCTGGTCGCTTCTGATATTTCACCTATGATGCTCGTTATTTCCTCTTCGGCCAAAGTCTTGTCGCTTAATTTCACCAATTGAAATTTTCCCGGCTTGCCCCTTTTTGCAAGCGGAACTACGTCTTCTTTCAAGTGAACTGATAGAGTGTCTGGTGTGAAAAATTGCTCGAACTTCAATCCGGTTGTCTTGATTACAGGCCTTATGTATTCGACCTTAACACCCTCAGCCTCTGCAACCAAAGCCTGTACATAATCAGCTGTATAAAGTGTTCCGCCTTCGGATTTTGCAACATCCCTTATCAACGCGTCCATCCTTCCGCTTCTCGCAAGCTTTATGTCGTCAAGCGTCGGCCTATCGCCTGTGAAACGCATCTTGATTTTTTTCTTGCCACAGATTTCACGCAAGCGCTTAAGCTCGTCCAATCCTATGAAACCTGGCTCCCTGCCTTTAGATGCCTGGGCCTGCAATTCATCAAGAACAGCAAGTGGGATAATTAATTCTGCATCCTTAAGTTTGTCTTTTTCTATAAGTTCTGTTATCTTCTTGTCTACGATTATTGAAGTGTCGCAGACTGCTTTAGTTACTATTGAATCACCTTCTAATTTCCGTTCTTTATTCATGCCTCGTGAAAGGCACTTCATCGAAGTTAGAACTCGACTGTGTATGGATTAACATGATTGATGACTATTTAAGGCTTCTTGTTTCAGGAGCTTTGCCTAAATAGTCGTTGAAAATAGCCACTTTTTATGCAACTGATATTTCTGCCCAAAAAGTCAGAATCCTATTATGGGGGATATTTTTTCCAAGAAAAAAAGAAGCTGGATAATGAGTAGAATAAGGGGAAAGGACACCAAGATAGAAAAGAAAGTCCAAGAAACTCTGTCAACTATGAAAATTAAATTCGAGAAACACTACAGAGTAAACGGCAATCCCGACTTCGCATTGCCAAGAAAAAAGATTGCAATATTCGTAGACGGCGATTTCTGGCACGGTTATAATTTCAAGAAGCGTGAGAATAAGCTTCCAGATTACTGGGTAAATAAAATAAAACGCAACATGAAAAGGGACAGGAAGAATAACAAGGAATTGAAGAAGCTAGGATGGAAGGTGTTGCGTGTATGGGAGCATAGCATCATGAAATCCCCAGATAGTTTTGAAAGAAAGTTAAAAGCCTTGCTAAACAGAAAATAATATCACAGATAACATGCCCAAAAACAAATATGTGGATTTTGTTTCCGATGAGCATTTTCTGAGGTGCGTCAAATGGGTCTGCGATGCATACCCCGACAAATCTGCCGATGTGAACATGGAAATGTTGCAACGCAATGCTTTAGACCCGTTCAAGATGGTATTCGACATAGTCAACGGCAAGACCGAGGTTGAGACATGGGTCAAAAACGAAGCCATACGCCAGTTTGACAAAACAATCAATAACAGAATAGGCGAGTTCCATCAGAAGCTTCTCGGTGGCGTGAATGGTTGGACTAACCTTGGAACAGGCGACGAGTCCAAAGTCGATCTCAAAAGGAAGGACAACTCCATTTTCATGGAACTGAAGAACAAGTTTAATACGGTCAATGCGGACTCCCTTCAAAGTGTAAGGCAGAAGCTGGAAAGGTGCGTAATTAAAAACCCAAAAGCCATGGCATATTGGGCTTACATAGTGGAAAGAGACGGGTCGTCTGGCGAATCTCCATGGTCGTACAGAGGGGAAAATAATCCACGGATTAGAAAGATTTGGGGCGGCAAGGTTTACGAATTAGTTACTGGTGATACTATGTCATTCGGTAAAACATGGAGGACATTGCCCGCAGCAATAAATGATGTGATAGGGAAAAGAAACGCCATCAGCGAAGAGAATATCAGGAAACTCGTTAAGTTTTTCGAGGACTCGTTCAGAAATTATGACATGTGACTGAGTGCGTTAACAATTTCCTTCCCGACTGTTTCTGCAAGTTTTACAGGCACAGCGTTTCCGATTTGTTTGTATTGCGATGATGTTCCACCTATGAATTTCCAATCGTCAGGGAAAGTCTGTATTCTTGCGTATTCGCGGACTGTGAACGGTCTTGTCTCGTCTGGATGTATACGGTCTGTTTGTTTTTGGTGTGGTGAGGTTGTCAGTGTCAATGAAGGTTCGTCCCATGAAATCCTGCGTGCCATTCCTCTTCTTCCGCCGTCCGAAAAGAAACTCTTGCCCATGTATATTTTCTGCAAGTCAACTGGTAAGTCGACCCAACTTCCGCCAGGAGGCACGTTACTCAGTATCCTTTTCCTCTCTTCAGTAAAAAGGTACCCGTCTGATTTCGGGACATTCTTCAGAGCGTCTCTCAATACAACCTTCTTTCTATGCTCCACCGGCCATTCAAATTTTATCCCAGATTTCGTCCCAATTATGAACAGCCTATTCCTTTTCTGGGGTACAGAATAATTAACCGCATTCAGTATTTTGTACTGCACGTCGTATCCAAAGGATTTCAACACGTTCAACATCGTATCAAGCGTCTTGCCCTTCTGATGGGATTTGAGACCCGCGACATTTTCAGCAAGAAATATTTTCGGTTGTATTTCCTTTACAGCCCGCGCGAACTCAAAAAATAGTGTACCCCTAGTATCTTCAAACCCAAGTTTTTTTCCAGCATAACTGAAAGCCTGGCATGGGAAGCCGCCTGTCACTACATCCGCTTTGATTCCTTTGAAATCAACTTGTTTCACATCTTTGTGTACAACGTTCCATTCTGGCTTGTTTGACCTAAGAGTTTCTACACAGTCATCGTCTATTTCAAAAAGATGCGTGGCTACAAGACCCGCATTTTCTAATCCTAAAGCTAATCCGCCACATCCAGCAAACAATTCTACGACGGTGTTTTTTACCATAGTCCATCCCTACCATTATCTAATGTTGTTACACCCAATTCGTGCATCTCCTGTATGAGCACACATATATTATGACATAATATTTTACATAAAACCTCATTAATCTGTGCTACCTTCGTCTTACTCCTGAGATTAGTTCCAAATTTACTTTTAATCATATGGAAAGTCGTCTCGGCGTTTGAACGCTTATGGTAGTGTTGCATGAACTCCTCTCGATTGTACATGAAGTAATGGAACATTTTCTTCCATAAAGCCGATCTGCCAGCCCGCCCAGTGGCGTTTGACCTGAACGGTATGTATCCTGTCGCACCAACTTTTCCTATAGTGTTATAATTTTCCCGTGAAGAGTAACCTTTGTCAGCCGAAACTTCCGCAATGTTGAAATTCTTAGCAGTTCTTGTCACAAGATTGGGTAACTGAGGTGTATCTGAAACATTGCCATCGGTAACCTCAACACTGGTGACAACATTCGTTTTAACACCGCACATTAAATGTGCCTTCAGCCATATTTTCCATGCACTTTGTTTCCCATATTTGAAATCGAACCACCTAGTGAATCTTGTAGAAGTGAATCCAGAACTGTCTACTGCAAAATCAGTTTCTATCGATTTCAAAGGCAATGAACTGGTCTCTATGAATTGTTTTAGTATAGAAGTCAACCGAATGTCTTTCAAATAATTAAATATGGAATTGTAGTGCGGGACTTTTTCTATGAAACCATTTTCCTTGGCGATTTGCATATCGCCTGTAAATCTCCTCCCAGAAAACGTCGAATAAACTTTGAACACGGAGCAGAACAGCATGTCTGCGATGGACAATCTCGGCCTGCCAAATATGTACTTGGGCTCTTCAACACCTTTACAAAGCTCATTAAGAAGCTCCATGAATAGTATTTTCTCTCTTTGTTGAGCTTTATTATAAGCTAACCAATTTTGCGAATACGTGGCTTTCCCAAGCATACTATCACTTGTTTACATTTTTGTTAACAAATATATGGATAGTCAAGTATTTAAGCTTTGTTTACAAAGTTGTTAACATGGCATCTACAGAAAGACCCAAATCGATAACCATAACTTTGGGTGACAGGAAAGGTAGGAGATACAAAAGTTTCGTTGTATACGGCTCCACGCTTGAAGAGGTTGAAAGAAAAATCAAGAAAGCTATCAGTTAAGATAGTTAGTAGATATAGTAACAAGAATGGCATAGGAATACATTAAGTATTTATATTTAATATTCTTATTAAATATAGTGGTATTATGGAAAAGGGGTTCACCGAAGTTCTGGCAAAGGAGAAGTATCTCGGGCTCACGCCTCTCGAACAGGAAAAATACATAGAAAGAAAGATGAAAGAAATCCTACACAAAAATCCCTTCGGTATAACCATATCAGACGTAACAGACAGGACGCCATTTACTAGACCCACTGTAATCAAACATTTGGAGAGGCTGGTATCGTGTAGGGAAGGCTATAAGATTAAGCGTGGCAATATGTTCATATACTATCCTAACGGCAAATCGGTTTATCCAGAAAAGCATTTGAAATTGGAGATCGGTAACGGCAAGTCCTTTAAAGGGACATTACTTGAGAATAATTATGGAAATTTTGTGTTTATAGAGATAGAAGGCAGTGAGGATATAAGCGGCGGGGGTTTCTTGGTTAGAAGGGAAGAGTTTCCCATGTTCGTAGAATTCATAAACAAGATATCTAAAGAGGTTTGAAATGCCAGAGCAACAACTATTATCAAATAAACAAACCGCAATCGACGTGCAGAAACAAGCGGTTGACTTCCTTCAGGAACAAGAGGTAGAAGTCAACAAAAAGGTAATAAGAATTCCGTTCCAAGTTTCCATGCCTAACACATCTTCAGATTTTGGGGTTATATGTGATGTATTGGAACCGAACTTTATATCGCAGGAGATGGCAGATTACGAAGGCAAGGAGTTCGTCTCTGCGATAGCATATAAGATTAACGAGCATGACACTATAAGAAGGGATTATGTAAAACACTTTGGTCAGACATCCCTGATTGCACAGAAGCTTGGTTATAGAATGTTAGAGTACTTGGATAAGACCAAACTAAAGCTTATAGATCCTAATACGGAGTTCTTAAGAATCGGTAACAGGAAAAGGTTCTCTAGTTTCGGTTCATTGGATCCTCCAGAATATCTGAAGGAATACCTGCTTAAAAGAAAGGCCGCAAAGGAAGATGACAGCGGAAACAAGTTTGAAGTGATGCATGCTGAATTTTGGAGAAGCTTGTTTTTAGGAAGTAAGATCAGTGGGAGACAGCCCGTGGCACATTTCATATCGTGGTTCAGGGAAGGTTCCGTTAAAAGAAAGAGCGACAAATTCGTGCCACCTGTTCCGTATATTAAAAACACGAACGCTAAAAACGAATTGATTAAGTTTACAAAGGAAATAAACCACATATCATACGAACTTTATGGCGATGAATCGGCATTCTATGTAATGTTCGACATGGATTTGTT
>CAYITO010000030.1:0-9290 GCA_964366355.1 uncultured archaeon | reverse complement strand
CTTCCGATCTTTATTATTTTTAAGCCGACTCAAAAATATTGCTACCACGCCTGTATATGGGTTGCTCAAACTTTGGCGGGGGCCATATGCATTAAAATATCTGAATGCTATGGTCGGTATGCCTAAAGCTAAACCGAAATCTATGGCAAGTCGCTCAGTATCGTATTTTGATAAAGCATATGCTGAAAGGTTTTGGACTGGTTTTTCTTCTGTTATTCCAACTGGCGTGACATACTCTCCACAAATGTCGCAATGAACTTCCCAATCTCTATTTTCAAGTTGGTTTATTGGCCTGTGATATGGGAATATTGTGCCGTGAGTTTTGCATTTGTACGCCCCTTCGCCATAAATGCTCTTCGAGCTTGCTACAATTATTTTTTGAATAACTTTCTTCAATTTCGGATTTTCCAAAATTACTTCGTACATGTTCGCTGTGCCAATGGTGTTGGCTGATAGATAACGTACTGGTTGGTACATGCTTTGCCCAACACCGACCATGGCGGCCAAATGTATGACGGTATCTACATCTGCTAGAACCTTTTGCCATGTGCGCTTGTCTGTTATATCACCCGAGACAAATTCAACTGAATCATTCAAGTAAGATGGTCGTTTGTTGTGATGTACTTGGGGTTCCAAATTATCTAAAACCGTAACACCATAACCATTCTTAACAAGCAAATCCACTGTATGGCTGCCTATGAAGCCCGCTCCGCCTGTGACTAGAACTTTCATTTCATCAACTCATACTTCTGAACCATTCAATTGTTCTCGCAAGACCTTCATCCAGATTTATTCTGGATGTGAAATTTAGAAGTTTTTTTGCCTTTGTCATGTCAGGACGTCGCCTTCTTGGATCGTCCTGTTGTGGAGGATGAAATTCTATTGGTGAGGGCGTATTAGTAAGATTTATTATTCTCTTGGCAAGCTCAAGTACAGTTACCTCTTCTGTATTTCCTATGTTTATTACCTGGCCGTCCAAATTCGGCGCTAGCAATAATTTCATTAAACCTTCAACTTGGTCTGTGATATAGCAAAAACTCCTTGTTTGAGTCCCATCTCCGTATACTGTGATTGGTTTACTTGAAAGGGCTTGGGTAATAAATTTTACAACTACCCTACCGTATTGGGTTTTGGATTTTATATCCAGTCTGGGTCCGAATGTATTGAAAATACGTGAAATTCTGATTGGTAGTTTGAATTTGTTCAGATAAGCAAGGCAATATGCTTCTGCACACCTCTTTCCTTCGTCATAAACCGCTCTGGGACCAAATGAATTTACATAGCCGTAATATGTTTCAGGGGTTGGGATATTTTTATCATCTGGATTGCCATATACTTCGCTGGTGCTTGTAAATAAAATTCCTTTTACATTATTTTTCTTGGCCAGCTCAAGCATGCGCTTTGTACCGATAACATTTGCATCTAAAGTTTCTATCGGAAGTGCCAGATAGGACAAGGGCGAAGCTATGCTCGCCATATGTACGATGTAATCCAGTTTATCATCAATTACCACTGTGGTGACATCTTCATTAATAAATCTGAAATTCTCTCGCCCAACCAAATGATCGATATTGCTGTCCATTCCAGAGCTTAAATTATCTACACAAATTACATTTGCGCCAAAATCTACAAGGACATCGCACAGCCATGATCCTATGAAGCCCGCTCCGCCAGTGACTAAGAATGTTTGTCCTTTCACTTTCGCCCTAAATTCTCTCACGTTTTCCTTTGTCCTGCCAATATCTTCCGAAATTATTTCATCTATCATCTCTATCACTTGTTGTTATAAAAATTAATTAATTCATCGAATTTCTTGGTAGTGGACCCTTTAAGATTCGAATCAAATAGTGCAGTTGTCACTAGCGCCTCTACAAAAGTTTGTGGATTTCCGATATCCAGATATACCTCATCTTGCTTTAATGGGATGGCAATTACCCTAAATCCTTTCTCAATTAACCACTGAATCGCATCTGTCAATTGCTTTTCCTGCCCAACTCCAAGGCCTGTTTTTTTAAGTGCATGGAATATCATCGGTTTGAACACATACTTTCCGACTATTGCCAGGTTTGAAATTGGTTCTTTTGGCTTCTCGACAACTTTTTCGACTTTGATAAGTCCATCATTAATTTCTTCGCCTGTGATGACGCCGTATTTGGAAACATCTTCTGCCTTAAAGAAGGCCAAAGTTGCATCGGCATCATATTTGATATGTGCATCAGTGATTCTTTTAATAAAATTAGTTGAATGTCCATCGCGCAAAGAAAAAACTATCGAATCACCTGAGGTTAAGAAGAAACTATCGGAATTATTTAGATAATTTTCTGCAAGCTGTACTGCCGCTCCAAAACCTTCTGGTCTTGGTTGATTGATATAAGAAATATTTATTTTGCCTAGAATATCATAAAAATCCTGTAGCATTTTTTTAATGTCAGCTTTATTGGACAGTTCATCAAGCAATTGATAATTTTGGATGAAATGATCTTCTACTGCGCGCTTGTCTCTCCCAGTGATCATGAAAATCTTGTTTATTCCTGATGCATGCAATTGTTCAACGATAAGATGTAGAATAGGTTTTATCATACCATTCGATACTATAGGAAGCATTTCCTTCGGTTGCTCTTTTGTTGCTGGCATCAGCCTAGTTCCTTTTCCGGCTGCTGCAATTACTGCTATGCTGACCATTTTCTCACTTAATTATTTTTCCATCCTATGCCTTTGTAAACCAGTCCATGTTGTAGTACAACTGATGGGTTGAAAACCCGCCTGCCATCGATTATCGGAGATTTTATTTTAGTAAGATCGAATTTCTTGAATTCTGCCCAATCTGTGATGAACATGGATAAATCTGCTTGAGCTATGCATTCTTCTTTGGATGAGCAGTAAGTTATTGAATTGCCGAATATTTTCTTTGCGTTTTCCATTGCCTGAGGATCGTAAACCTTGATGCTGGCTCCTTCTTTCAAAAGTGCATTTATGATTGGTACTGAACTTGCTTCCCTCATATCGTCTGTGTCTGCTTTAAATGCTAGCCCTAAGATTGCTATTGTCTTGCCCCCAATCCTTCCCAATGTTTCTTTGGCCAAGTCTACCATCCTATAAGGTTGGGTTTTATTTACCTCAAGAATTGCTTCTAACAAAATCGATCTTATGCCAGCCGATTTAGCTGTCGCTAAAAGTGCTTTAACGTCTTTAGGGAAGCAGCTTCCGCCGAAGCCTGCGCCAGCATTCAAAAATTTAGGTCCTATTCTAGAATCTAGTCCCATGGCATGGGAAACTTCATAGACATCAACGCCGAATTTCTCACAGACATTTGCTATTTCATTGATAAATGATATTCGTGATGCCAGCATTGCATTTTGTGCATATTTTATCATCTCGGCTGTATTCAGATTTGTTACAATCCTTGGCACTTCTTTCTTATAAAATCCATACAATTTCATTAGAATGGAACTTGACTTTTCATCGTACCCGCCAATAACGACCTTGTCAGGATTTATGAAATCGTATACTCCCTCACCTTCTCGCAAAAATTCCGGATTCATACATAATCCAAAATCCCTACCGGCTTTTTTGCCTGAATATTTTTCCAAAATAGGCATTACTACATCTTTTGTTGTTCCTGGAACCACTGTGCTTTTTACGACAATTGTTTTATAGTCACCACTCTGCTTCAACAAATTGCCCAAACTTTCGGCTGCGCTTTTAATTTGCGAGAGCTCAATTGAGCCATCGTCTGCTGAAGGAGTTCCGACGCATACGAAAATTATTTCGGTATCATCAAGACGCCTATAATCGGTCGTTGCATCTATTAGATTTCGTTTCAGATTTCTGACTACAACCTCGTCTAACCCCTTTTCAAAGATTGGAAGAATACCGTTTTTCAGGTTGACAATCTTATCTTGTGATCGACCCACGAAGATTATTTCGTTGTTATAATCGGCTAGGCAAGCTAACGTTAATCCAACATAACCTGTGCCTATTACGCCTACCTTTGTCATGGATACCTTAAAGTTAAATACTGGAAACTTCGATTAAATAGCTTACGAAAGTAATAAATAGTAATACTCAAGTATGATTTTATATGAAAGAACGGGTTTCACTGACACTAGATTCCAAGATAATCAAAGAGGTAGATGGGATGGTAGATGGTATTATTGTCCGCTCCCGTTCAAGTGCGATAGAAAAGGTATTGAAAGACCATTTGGTTGAGAGGAAGACTGCAATCCTATTGGCGGGAGGCAATCCAGATAAAATTTTCATCAAGGAACTTGACTGCTATAGACCTTTGGCAAAGATTGGAAAAGTTCGGCTGATTGAAGACATCATATCGAAGTGTAGAAGTGCTGGGTTCAATAATATAATCATTGTTGGATTCCCGATTGTAATCTCACGATTATATGAAACTCTTGGTAATGGAGAAAAATATGATGTGAGTATTGTTTATGTGGAGGAAAGCAAGGAATTGGGGACTGCCAAGACTTTGGAGCATGCGAGAAAATATCTCAAAACTGACTTCTTGTTTTTGCCGTGCGACCATTGGTTCGATTTTGATATTAAAAAGTTGTATGATTTCCATCTGTTAAACAACGGTATTGCAACTTTAGCTGTTCATACACGAACAAGTTTCGATTGGAAAACAAGCGTTGTTGAACTGGATGGATATAAAATAGTCAATTACGAGGAATTCCCTAAAAAACCTAAAACGCATCTTATCTCTATGCTTATCGGTTTTATGAAACCGGAGGTTTTCAATTACATACCACCTGGCGAAGTGTATTGGAGTCTGCAAGAGCATATTTTCCCCAAATTAGCTGGGATGGGTAAATTAAATGGTTATCCGATTGCTGGTAAATGGGTGAATGTTCACAACACAAATGACATCAAAAAAATTGCGCTTTCTTAAAGTTATAAGTTAAAATTAGCAAATAACTATCTATGTTTAAAATAAAAGGTGGTAAAATGTCGGCATTGATATTGATTTTAATAAGTATTTTATTAGGTGTTACTGGACAGCTTTTTCTCAAGAAAGGTATGTCCAATGTTGGTTCAATTGCCATCGCAGACTTGTTTTCTGTAAAGCTTCTATCCGTTGCTACGGAAAAATTTGTAATCGTTGGGATTTTTCTGTATGTTATAGCCACTGGATTTTGGGTTGTTGTATTATCTCAGGAGGAATTGAGCTTCGCGTATCCGCTAATCGGGATGGGTTATATTTTTGCGGCGATTTTGTCCAAGATATTCTTTAATGAGAATCTTACTCTATTCAGGATGATTGGCATTTTAATGATAGCGGCGGGAGCTTACCTTATAGTATTAAAAATCTAGGTTACAGAAAGTTCTTATGGTTAAAGGATTTCCGAAGTTAATTTTGGTACCCATCATCATTTTCGTATTGTCTTTGGTAGTTCTATTCTCTAATTTCCTAAAGACTGGAGATTTCATCTTGCGGGATATAGATCTCAAGGGCGGGACTTTGATAAATGTCCAAACTACTAGTTCTTTAGATACGAGTGGTATAGAAAAGCAATTGATTACAAAATATGGCTCAGCTTTTGTTTCAAATATACAATCAGCTACTGGGTATGGAATAGAGATACAAGTTGAAAAAAGTGTTGATGTGAATGATGTCATTGTAGAATTGAAAAATTTGGGTGTTGTGGTAACGTCTTTTACATCAGAGAGTATAGGATCTTTTTTGGGTAATCTATTTTTTGAACAAGTGGTTTCGGTATTAGCCATTGGTTTCCTGCTAATGAGCTTTGTAATTTTATTAATTTACAAAAATCCTGTTACGAGCTTTAGTATTGTTTTTGCAAGCCTTGCGAATATCCTCACGACATTGGCCGTCACAAGTTTGTTGGGGATTAAAATAAGTTTCGCTGGATTTGCGGCACTACTGATGCTAATAGCATACACTGTAGATACGAACATAGTTTTAACGAATAAAGTTTTGAAATCTTCGCCTGATAGTTTTAGAACTCAGTACAAAAAGGCGTTATCAACCGGTCTGACTTTAATCGCAACGATTACATTGACTATGCTTGTGGTCTTGTTGTTTTCTCCGTCGAAACTTTTGGTGAACGTATCGCAAATACTTGTTATTGGATTCATCTTTGACCTGCCCTATACGTGGATTTTCAACTCATCAATGTTGGAATGGTGGGTTAATAGAAGGTCTGTATTATGATACTGAAAGACATTAGGCTATTGATTTTGTTGGCAGCGGTTGCCTTTTCGCTTTATTTGATTTTATGGCCTGTTATATCAAGCAGGTCCGGCATAACTGTAGCGAATATCCATGCAGATGCTAAATGCACTAATGTAAAGGTCAACTCGATAATAACCCAGCTTTCTGCTCATCAGATAAAAACCATAACTGATTTTAACAGCGTGTTGGTAGATGTAAAGAATGGTGATTTTGTATCTTTCATAGCAGATGGTGCCCCAGCAAATTGCATTGCTACTGAAGACGGTGGTATAGGAATTGATGTTACAGATGTGAGGAAAAGTAACATTGTGTTTGGGATTGATATCGAAGGCGGTTCGAGAGTATTGTTGAGGCCGAAGGGCAATGTTACTAAGGGTTTGGTGGAAGATATAATCTCGGTGCTCACAACTAGGATAAACCTTTATGGGCTGCGGGATTTGAGAATTTTCCCGATAGGGGAAAACCTGATTCAAGTGGAAATGGGCGGGGCGACCAGCAGCGATATAGTTAGTTTTCTGTCGAGGCAAGGTAAATTCGAGGGCAAGCTACAGCAAGTAGTAACCATCCAAGACAACGAAGGTAGTTTGACCTTCGCCGACAAGCCCACCTCTATCAAACTAATAGATGGTAAAGTAAAGTTTGATGACGAATTATATGATTTGAATTCTGTTTTTACAAAAGATGGGATAGTTGTTGAGGTAAGAAATGAGACTAACGGTACAATGTGGGTGTTCAGTACTATTTTTGGCGGCAAGGATATAACGGCTGTTTTCACAGATCCTGAAAATAGTTTTATCAAATCAACAGGGAATGGCTATGAATTTGCATTTGTCATACAGGTAAGCCAAGAAAGTGCAAATAGGTTTGCGAAATTAACACAGAATCAACCAACGCGTTTCCTTGGCAGCGAGAGGTATATAGAGCCCTCGCTTGTGTTGTTTTTGGATGGTGAAGAAGTAACAAATCTTAACATTGTCGCATCTTTGGCTGGTCAGGCATTGACAAAACCATCTATCCAAGGATTCAGGGAAAATCGTGAAGCGGCATTAAATGAACGGCTGAAAATGCAATCGGTTCTGAAATCAGGAAGCTTGCCAGCAGAGTTAGAAATAATCAAAACTGATGTCGTGACACAAACTGCTGGTAAAGCATTGTTGACATCGACATTCTATGTGATAATGGTGGCCGCAGTTATTGTGAGCATAGTAATTGTCTATCGTTATCATGACTTCAAGATTGCGATTCCGATGATATTGATTAGCTTCAGTGAAATTATTCTCATTTTGGGATTTGCTGCATTCACGCAAAGTTCTACCAAAGGCTCTGGTTGGGTTTTGGATATACCAGCAATCGCCGGCATAATTGCTATCATAGGAACCGGTGTAAATCAATTGATAATAATCACTGATCAAATCTTGCAAGAAAAAGAAACGAGCCTAAAATTCCGTCACAAGACTGCAATGTCTATAATCTTCAATTCGGCTTACATAGTTATTGCTGCGATGCTACCGTTGATGATAGCCGGGGTGGGGCTGCTTAAGGGGTTCGCGATAACCACGATAATAGGTGTTTTGATTGCGATTTTCATAACTAGGCCAGCATACATGGCCATTTTGGAAAAAATAAAGCACCTTGCTTAAAATTTTTCTTTCATCCTAGTAGGATAAAACAGTATCTCACCATTGCAGTTATCGCACTTCCCAACCAGTGGAATACGTCTATATTGTTGCTTGCATTCTTTGCAAACAAAACCTTCGATGGAATTTGCTTCTTCAGCCTTCTTATTGATTTTTCTCATGGCTTCTGCTAAACCCAACTGTCTTCCAATGCCCAGAACTTCCGTTTTGGTTATTCCCATCGCATCAAATACCCTTTCGAGAGGAGGTAGAAGTTGGCTTTCGGCATAGTACTTTGAATCTACCCTTAGACCATGTTGCTGTACATACAGCGGGTCTTCTGCTCTCTCGGACATCAATTGCGGTCCATGAATTATAATAAACCCGACTCGATCGCCTATACTCGGTGCCTCTGTCGGATTTCTTTTCCTTATCTTCTTAACCACCTCTATATGTGGCTGTACACCTTTGTAATCTCGAATTGCCTTAGAAACGCTTTTAGTTATCACAAGTTTTTCTATCGGAATTTCGTTTTTCTCCAGCTTACCCAAAATTCCCTTTATGTACTCCACTGCCTTCTTTGGGCTTTGTTCCTTTAAAACAATTTCTAAAACACTGAACAGAGATTCGCTAGTAAGATCGCACCAATCTCTTCGGACAGTTTCGATTCCTTTCATCACAATATGTTCGTATATGTCACCTTTGTTATTCCGCTCGACTGCCAGACCAGCATACCTTTTCTTAGCTAAAATTAAAATAGATTTGAAAGTGCTTTCGATTTTTGCTTCAACTATGCCGTTGAGGCTGTCGTTTATTTTCTTTTCTAGATCATGGCCGATTTCTGTTGCCTTAGCCAAATCTGTGACCTTTGAATCAACCATTATGGAATCTGTATCCCCGTAAATTACCTTGAACTCGCCAGCCGATTCTACTGTGTCTTTAGTCAATTGAATTAGATGTCTTCCGCAACTTGTTACGGCATTCGCTATTTCCAATAGATACAATCTCGCCAAAACATATCCGATATAGCCGTAAAATGAATTCGTGACGTATTTCAATGCTATCTGTCGCGCATCCAAAATCCTTTTTATCGCCGGGTCATCCTCCTCCCTCATCTGTTTTCTTACCAAATCGCGTTCTTGTATAAGATGCTTTACTATTTTAGGTATCACGCCTGTACGCGCCTTGCTTGAGATAAATTTAATCTGATTCGGTGTTTCAATAGTTTCATCGTCCACCTTAGTTGTGCACAATGTGGTTGGACATATGTTGTAACTGATAAGTATGGAAGGATACATGCTTTTGAAATCCAAGTAGACGACGTAGTTTGTGTGAAGCCCGACTTTCGGATCTAAAACCAATGCTCCCTTGAGACCTTTGGTTTCCCGCTGACTTTGCCGCTTAAGTATTTCCATTTTTGATGGCTCCATCGGCAGTACATAATCCTCTTTATCAAATTCGCGAAG
>CAYITO010000029.1:0-9678 GCA_964366355.1 uncultured archaeon | reverse complement strand
AAATGTTTCTTAAGCAACATATGCCCGAAGAATGGAGTAATCAAAAGGTATTAGTGGTCGTACAGAAATTATCTAACTTATCTCTATTCTACTAATATCCATCAAATCAATTAAACTATTAGCTTTCATCAATTTATCTGAAACCGTGTAAAGCACATCATCTATGTAAAGTGACCTTTTCACGGAAAATGGAGAATCGTAGTAGTAACCACTTTTCAACAATTTCTCTTCATCCCCATGGCTTACTCTGCCTTTAAGCACAAATCCTTTATCCAAAGAAACATCCAAAACATACGCCCCCTGCCATACAAAATCTCCATAAGTGAATGGTGCTACTCCATCGGGATACTTTTTCTCGTCTATCTCTGCCAGCAAAATAGGTATTACAAGAAGGTTCTTTGACTTGCTGAACAAGAATGCCTTATGGTCTTGCAGAGCGTAAGAGTCGGTCCCCCTGTCGCCGATGTTGTACTTTGATACCTCCTTAGGCGTATTGACATCGCTGACATCAAACAATGATATCTTTATTCCCTGGTACCAAGCAAAATCCCCCTCCTCAGCTTCTACTGTCTCCTTTCCTATGCCTATGATGTGGTTCTCGTCAAAAGGATGCAGGTAATCCGAATATCCTGGTATTTTCAACTTCCCTAAAACTTTAGGATTCTGCGGGTCTTTCAAGTCTATCACAAACAAGGGGTCTATTTTCTTGAAAGTCACCATATATGCCCTGTCACCGATAAATCTTGCAGAGTATATTCTCTCTCCTGGAGCAAGGTCTTCCAGTTTTCCTACTACAACAAGACTGCTATCCAAGACATAGACGTGGTTAGCAGAAATGGCTTCCCCTATTCTAGAAACCTCCCCAGTCGTGGTTGCAATCCTGAAATAACCGTTATATTCGTCCATCGAGAACTGGTTCAAAACCCTCCCAGGCACTTCCCCATTTTTCTGGTACTCGATATTGCCATTCCTAATAGAAATTTTATGAACAACCGTCTTTTCAGTTTCTTTAGCCATCTCCCTCTGCACAGACACAGCCTTTTCTTGCGCTTCTTTCGTGACATTGGCTGCTCTTTCAGGATCCAAAGACTCCAGATATGTTTGGAACACTTCACCTGTCCTCTGCATTTTTTCATAAGCAGTTGCATTCGAATTTCTTATTTCATCTATCTTGCTTTTGACATCGGATGGCACAATCTGTGAAAATACCTGATCTATCATCCTGTCATAAAGGTCAAAATCGCTTACTCGCTTCATGTATGTGATGTAGATATTCTCAGGCGAGACATACATGCTCTGGCTGTATCCCATAAGAAATGTCTTGCTTGTCACATCTTGGTTGTCATTCTGCGTGTTTATCCCAAGAATGTTTGTGTATATGTAGGAATAATCTGGGACATCAAAATAGTAAACGTCGGTCACAGGAACTGCCCACACTTTATTGTTGGAGGAAATCTCAGGCAGGGGTATTGGCTCTGTCCCCCCGTAGTACACAGGCTGATTGGCTATCAAATACACATAATCTCCGATCATTCTTGAATCAAAGTAATTGCCGTCAATGGTTACATTTCTTTTGAGAACCGGATTTCCGCGATCCGATATATCATAAACATGAACAAAAGTCTTAGGTGAAGAGTATCGGGGGTAATAATCGGAACGCACGATAGAACTTGCCACTGGAATTTCAGAGTACCCAGAATAATATGAGTATTCGTTTCCAAAAACAACAAGCTTGTCTTTGTTTACAAAGATTTCAGCAGGCGTCCCCTTCAATTCTATGGTAGATAGAATCCTTGCTTCCTCGGCTGGAAATGCGTCTACAATTACAATTTTGTTGCCTGATACTGTGTAGATATACTTTCCATCATTCTTTACGATATCCGCCTCGTCCACCCCAGCCACCTGTATGTTTGTCGTGGAATAATCTGCGGCGCCTGTGGATTCAGAAACAGCCTGCTTTGAAACTGTAGTTGTAGCGAATGCTCTAGCCTCCAACAATCCGAAATATTCACCGCCAGTTTCCAAATTCCTTTTCAGGAAATTCTGCAATTCCGAATATGAGGAAAACCTTTTCAACGTGGATTGGTCTAGAACATTAGGCACAAATAGATTGAATAAAATAATTCCAACTACTATTACAGACAAGACAGCCAATACTTTATTCATATTTCCACCCTTTCAGCTTTTGATAAAAATAGAACCCAATCCCCGCAAGACCAACTATAACCAGACCATACGACAGATAGAGAGGCCAAGGAATTGTTACAACTGCATCTGCAGCAGTTTTCCCTATTTCAGTTGCAAGCGGTTGTGAAGTGTAATAAGATCCTTGATAAGAGTAATTCAGGAAGCCTACAACACCGCCAGCCATCGAGATAAGGGACGTGGCAAGGATGATTACCAATTTCCTTGACTTGCTTGCGATTATCCCATATCCCTGGTCGGTTAAGGTATAGAAAATCCATTTCTTCCCAGGCTGCTCGATTTTTTTCACAAGACCTGCCTTGGATAAAACCTCCAGATGCTCTACAATTGTCGCATCGCTTTTCTTCAGTCTGCCGCTCAAATAGGAAGGAGTCCTGTCGCCTTGCGACAATTCTTTCAAAATATCCATCCGTGTATCTACTGCCAATACTTTCAATACATCTCTATCTACAATCGTAACTGGTTCTTCCATACCTGAAAATAAAAACAAGTAAGTTAATAATGCTGTCGATTATGTTAGGTATACACCGAATAATTTTCAAGGTATTAAAATCGGATAATGAAATATTATTTATGAAGAATTATGAGATTGCAAAAATTCTATACCATATCGCCCTTTATTTGGAGATGCAGGAAGAAAGGTTCAAGCCCCGTGCATATGAAAAGGCCGCCCATTCTATCGAAGCGCTTTCAGAGGAATGCGAGGGAATTTACAAAAGAGGCGGTATCAAGGCTTTGTTGGAAATTCCTGGGGTTGGGGAAAGCATTGCGGAAAAAATTGAAGAGATGCTCAAGACAGATAGGTTGAGATATTATGAGCACTTGAAGGGGAAAGTTCCTGTTGACATAGAGAATATAACAGCGATAGAAGGAGTTGGCCCTAAGACAGTAAAAACACTTTACCAAAAATTGAAAATAAAAAATGTTGATGATTTGGAGAAGGCTGCTAAAGCTGGAAAGATAAGGAGGTTGGCTGGTTTTGGCGAAAAAAGCGAGCAGGATATACTCAAGGGGATAGAATTTTTCAAACGAAGCAAAGGCAGGTTCATTCTTGGTTTTATCCTGCCAACCGTAAGAGAAATCGAAACTAGATTAAAACAACTGCCAGAAGTAAAGAAAGCTGTAATTGGTGGCTCGACAAGAAGGATGAAGGAGACTATAGGCGATGCCGACATACTGGTTGTTTCTGAAAAACCGCAGAAGGTGATGGATTATTTTGTGAACATGCCTGAGGTTATTGATGTCATAGGCAAAGGCGAGACAAAATCTTCTGTGAAATTAAAAATGGGGTTGAATGTCGACGTGCGTGTTGTGCCTCCGAACAGTTTTGGCGCTGCATTGCAATACTTCACTGGTAATATAGACCACAATGTTGAATTGAGGAGGATAGCTAAAGATAATGGATGGAAGTTGAATGAATATGGAATTTTCGACAGACATAACAGACAAATTGCCGGGAAAGCCGAAGAGGAAGTTTACGAGAAGTTGGGAATGAAGTGGATGCCTCCTGAGTTGAGGGAAAATACCGGCGAGATAGAGGCGGCGATGAAAAACAAATTGCCGGAATTGATTGAATATGGTGATTTGAAGGGGGATTTGCAGGTGCAGACAAGCTGGACTGATGGTAGTAATCCGATTAAAGAAATGGCTGAAGCGGCAAAGCAATATGGCCTAGAATATATTGCTATAACCGATCACACTAAATCACTGGCGATGACTGGGGGATTGGACGAAAAGAAGTTGTTGAAACAAGCGAAGGAAATAGAAAAGGTCAACAAGCAATTGAGTGGAATCACGATTTTAACCGGAGCTGAAGTGAATATTTTGAAAGATGGTAGATTGGATATAGATGATAAAACATTATCCCAATTGGATTTTGTAGGCGCCAGTGTCCACAGCAATTTCAATTTACCGAAAGACGTGCAGACAAAAAGGATTATTAGGGCTATGGAAAACGAGAATGTTGATATCATTTTCCACCCAACTGGAAGAGTTATACAGCAAAGGGAGCCATATGAAGTGGATATGGAAAAATTAATTCAAGTGGCGAAAGACACTGGCACGATGCTGGAGATCAATGCTTATCCTAACAGATTAGACTTAAAAGATGAGCATATCAAGAAAGCTGTGCAAGCTGGAGTTAAACTTTGTATAGATTCTGATGCGCACAGCAAATTGCATTTCAGATATTTGGAATTTGGTATTGCACAAGCTAGAAGAGGGTGGGCTGAAAAGAAAGATATAATTAATTCATTGCCACTGAAAAAATTCTTCAATGAAATAAGATCATGATTTTAATGATGATTATGTCTTGTTCCCAATCGCCAACCTGTCATTTCTGAGAGTCTTTTTGCAAGCTGCTCAGCGGTAGGCGAATTGTCAATCACATAAGTCGTGTCGTTAGTGGAGTGAGCTGATGCAACGCCATTTTGTGATTCATAAGGTCCATAAGGCAAAGGATATTTTCTTCTAGGATTGTTAAAAATAACAGTTACACTCTCAAGCAATTCAGGTAACTCATGAAGTTGTGGTTCTTCATTTCCTCGAGCTGCCCTAAGCCTTGCTATATTTTTAAGTCTTCTAGAATATGCATTATACCACGACTGTTCTTGTTCACCGTCACTGCGTGGTACCCAGTCGATGCCAGATTGTGCAGTAATCACTGGACTTTTACCATATTCTTTAACGGCATCTGCCAGAGCTTGATCTAATTCCTTTTGATAAAGATTGCTTTCAAGTACTCCTACAAACTCGTTACTTGGAGCGTTTAATAGATAGTTCGCAGGCTTCCCAGGCTTAGTGCTTGTTATAGTTTTATATCGATCGCCTCTTTTTTCTTGCAATCGCACTCGTCCGCCTTCTAAAATAAGCCTGCCAACTTCAGGACTGCCTGCACCATCTAAATATATTGTGGTATTAAGTGGGAAATCATGAACATAAGTTTCGATTACACTGACTGTTCTGATATTACATTGCATATTCTCACGCGCATACACTATTTCATACCTAATGTTTAAAAAGCTTGTTGT
Source organism: uncultured archaeon (assembly GCA_964366355.1). Taxonomy (GTDB): domain Archaea; phylum Aenigmatarchaeota; class Aenigmatarchaeia; order CG10238-14; family SCSR01; genus JACQIA01. The sequence continues at coordinate 4,444 of CAYITO010000029.1, read as the reverse complement.
TATCTCTCTAAAGATAATTTGTTCCAAATCCTTTAAAAAAGATAGCTTTAAATAATTCCAACCCAAAATAATTATTAGTTGGTAGCTCTGAGGGGAATCGCAAACATATTCCAATCATTTGTTAGAATAATTAAAAGGACCGATTCTACACAGGAGAACCTATCACCTCTTGCTTATTTCCCTGCTCTTGAAGAGGAAAAACAATAATTAATTTTAAGCCCAGCCTAAATATCCAAAATAACTCTGGCTTCCCATCCATTTTTTGTTTCCTTAACTTCAAAGCTGTGATAAGTAACTGCTTTAACATCAACAACCAATTCATGCTTCTTTCTATCTAGTTTTTCACCATAAGCTTCCACATTCAGCTGCAATTTGCCCTTCTTGGGTGAAATGACCAATTCAAACTTATTGAACAATAGTAATTCTGCATCCTTGTAAAAAATAATTTCCTGCAAGAAATTGAAAAGCAATTTTTCAGTATTTTCTCCAGTAACAATAAATTTCTTTTCAACCTTATGCTTGATAGAATTCAAGTTTTTAACCATTGTATTTGTAACTGCTAATGCAGCTGATTCTAACAATTCTTTTAAAGTTTTACCTGTAGCTTCAAAAGCAACATCAGCTATTGCCACATCCTCTAAAAATTTGTAGGGCATAAATTATACTTGCATTTTTGGGACTAAATATTCTTCCACGCGATCGTATGTATCAACAAATAATCTTTCATAAGACCTGCCTCTTGGGATTGTATCGTTGTTTACTAATCCTATAAACTTCCACAATAACAACTCTCTTTCAGCTTCTGTTAGATTGCGCTCCGCTTGCCTACTGGCACCTTCTGGCAAATAAAGCTTTACTACTTGTCCCACTAGTTTTCGATAGAAAAATACCAATTCTCGTGATGGTATGACGAATGGACTATTGGCGATTGGATCTGCGGTTTGGGCTTTGTATAATTCAACTGCTGTTTCAGCTGCAATGGCATGGTCATCAACAAAATACCCATTAGCCTTGATTTTATACTCCTTATCTTCGCAGGCATGCTCGATTATAGTTCTTTGCCAAGATACGCCAGAACTTGGCGTTGGAAGATCTTTGAAACCTATTGTATAACGTTTCACCTCTTCTAAAGACCTTGATGGCAATTTTACAACTGCATCAGAACCATATTCATCTACCTCAATTTTGTCCCTTAATCCAAGTGCAGGAAATACTGTAGCGATAGTAAAATACAGTATGCGCCCGTCAATTATAGCAGTTAATGGAGTATACACACGCGACCCTTCCGGAGGTTTCCAACTATAAGCCCGTAAATAATCATTAGCATGTACAAATCCCATTCTCTGTCTAAAACTTTCCCTGGGATTATCTCCACTTATTGTCACTATATTTGCACGTTTCCAAAATTTTCGGTAATCATTAGCCAACTTTTTCTTTCCGAATGGCGTGTCTATTTCGTCTGGAATCAAATCATGAGTAAGAGGTATGAAAAGCAGATCTTCTTCTAGAGAAGTGTAGATTCTACGTGGCAATTCTGCGTCGGCAAGTTCTGTGTCACTTAATATTATATGGTTTGGATGTGCGCGTTTCTTTTCAGCAAGTGTGGGATTTTGGAAAATATCTACTCTGATGTTGGCCTGATCGGGAACCATGTAAAGAAAGTTATCATTAATTTATTTAAATCTTATCAATATTTTCATTGAAGTAATCTATCAATCTTCGCTGCAAGAATAAAATCATTTTCCGACAATCCGCCGATGGCATGGGTATATGTCATAAGTTTGACTTTATTCCATGAGTAAACAAGTATATCCGGGTGGTGCCCTTCTTCCTCTGCTAAATCAGCAACCTTGTTTATGAACCTCATTGCATGTTTAAAATTCCTGAACTTTAACTCTTTTTCAATCTTGTTGCCAGTCAATTGCCAGCCTTTGACCTGTTTCAAGTATTTCTCTGCCTCTTTTTTCCTCATAGGCGGAATGCCACCTTCACATGGTACGCAGTGTTTTTTAGTTAAATCCATAAACTCACTAAAGTATTTTTATATCTTTGCTTTTAAAGCGTGTAAAAATAAGCTTTAAATAATTTACTCTAAAGATTTAGATAATGCTGTCTCTAAAAGAAACTACTGAGTATTTTTCACGAATCTGGCAAATGAAATTTACTGCTGCGACGCAAGAATTTTGTCAAGAGCTGGAAAGATTGGAAAATACAGGCACTTTTCAAGGAGAATATTTCCAAAGAAGAGAGGAAAGAGAAGATATGGCCGAAATCCATTCAAGCTTAGGAAAACTTCTAGAAGGTGCTTATGTAACTGACCCTTGCAAGCAATTTTTAGCTAATGTTGCTGAAGTAACTCTTTGTTTTGGTATTCCACCAAATGCGTATGTGTCACTAGATCATTTAGGAATAGAATCGGAAAAAGAAAGATACGGTATATTTGACCCTTATACAAATTTAGAGAGTGTTGAGAGAAGGCTACTTAAATTACAAGAAGATACAGTCCCTCGAGACCCATTAATTAGAATATGGCGCGAAGCTTATAGAGAAAGATATCAAAGGTAATTATTTCTTCTCTGACATTAGCTTATATCTTCTAAACAAAATTTTTACTTTATGATTGTAATTGATGGCTCTATAGGCTATGGTCAAGTTCTTAGGACAGCATTAGCACTATCAGCATTAACGCTAAAACCGATAAAAGTAATCAACATCAGGAAGCAAAGGGAGAGACCTGGGCTGATGCCTCAACATCTGACAGGAGTTAAAATCATAGGCGAGTTTTGCAACGCAGAAATTAAAGGTGCGAAATTGCATTCTACAGAAATTGAATTTATTCCAAAAGAGCATGTGCCAACTGATAAAGTAATTGACATAGGAACTGCTGGTAGTATACCATTATTGCTGCAGACGCTAACGCCATTATTACTTTTTTCCGATAAAGAAGTGACATTAGAAATTAAAGGCGGTACCGCGGGTTTAGGCAGTCCGACTATTGAGTATGTGAAATACATCACATTTCCATTGATTGCTAGTTTAGGATTGCATCTGTCAGAAGTACAGATAATCAAGCAAGGATTCTATCCTAAAGGGCAAGGGGCAGTGAAAGTGAAGTTTGACCCTGTGAAAAAAATGAATGCAATCAATCTAATAGAAAGGGGTGATGTACAGAATATCCACGGCATTTCTTTTGCAGGCTCCCTGCCACAGCATGTTGCTGACAGGCAGAAATGGGCGGCGATGAAATTGCTAAACGAACATGAACTTGATTCGCACATACAAACTTCTTTTGAAAAGACTGAATCGCCAGGAACTTCCATCACACTAATTGCACATTGTAAGAAAACGATTTTAGGTGCCGATGCCATAGGAAAACTAGGTGTTAGAGCTGAAGAAATTGGTAGGAAATGTGCTGAGGAATTAATTGCATCTATCAAGTCTAATGCTGCTTTAGACAAGTGGATGACTGACCAGATTCTAATTTTCCTTGCTTTAGCTCATGGTAAATCACAAGTTACTGTAGAAAAAATCACAGAACATTGCCAGACAAACATAAGGGTTATTGAACAAATGCTTGATTTAAAATTTGAAATTATTGGGAATTTAATTTCTGTCGAGGGGATTGGTTATAAATTATGATACTTGTTTCATGATTCTCTTCCTTAATTTGTAAGTATTTCCGTGCATGATAATCTATATTAAGGAACAGTAAAGGATTTAAATGTTCAGCCTTTAACATTGCCAATTGGTAAAAACCTGACGACTTTCTTGGAAATTCCAGCCAGATGCGTAGCTTCAATCACATCTTCGATATTTTTATACGCAGCCCCAGCTTCTTCAGCCAATCCAGACCAAGAAACTGATTTAACGTATATTCCACGTTTCAACATATCATCAAACAATTGTTGCCCTCTAAAAATTTTTGTTGCTTTAGTTCTGCTCATAGTTCTTCCACTGCCATGGGCTGTTGACATGAATGTTTCTGCGGCATTAGGTCCACCAACCAACAGATAAGAACCAGTCTCCATTGATCCACCAATAATAACTGGACTTCCATCATCCCTATATAATTTTGGTATCTCTTCCCTTCCGGCAGGATAACTTCCAGTTGCTCCCTTGCGGTGAATTAATAGCTCTTTTAGTTCACCATCAACCTTATGTTTCTCGAGCGTAGCCCTGTTGTGTGAAATGTCGAAAACTTGATGCATTCCTAAACTCTCAGCGTCTTGTTTAAGTACTTCAGAAAAAGCTTCTCTTATTCGATGGGCAATTGTCTGTCTGTTGGCAAAGCTAAAATTGACGGCGCAAGCCATTGCCTTCCAATAATCTTGTCCTTCGGGGGAGTTGAAAGGTGCACATGCCAGCTCTCTGTCTAAAATTTTTATTCCATACTTTCTTTCCATAACGCCTAAGAAAATTTGCAAATAATCTGTAGCAATTTGAT
>CAYITO010000028.1:0-9824 GCA_964366355.1 uncultured archaeon | reverse complement strand
ATGGTACAACATAAAAGCAACACCTGACCACAAGATTCCAGTAAGAAGAAAACGGAAAATAAAAAAGAAAAAAGCAAAAGACTTGAAGGTCGGAGACGAAATTATAAGAACAAGACCGGCCAAACTAACCAATTCCATAACCGAATTGAATCTTTACGAAAAATTGATTGAAAATGTCCCATCAGGACTTCTAGACGACGTTTACATACATAACCTAGCCAATTATTTTGAATATCTTAGAAATAAAAATATATTTGATAAAATCAAAAACGAACTAAAGCCTTATTGGTTACAAGAAAAGGTCCTTCCAATAAATGCATTTCACGAAATAGTCAAGAAGCATGGGATTACCAGAGAAATCTTGGAAAGGTTAGAAGTCGGCGGCAAAAATCTAATTCCAATACCACTGGTTCTAAAATTAACCAAGGAATTTATGCGTTTGATAGGTCTTTTTGTTGCAGAAGGTAATTACGGCCAATACAACATTGTCATAACAAAATCCGATAAAGGAAGCATTGAAACTATAAAAGACCTGATAAAGAAAACCTTCCCACAAACCTACTCATCAGTTACAGAACCAACGAAAGAGAGAGGCGGACAAATAGCATTTGGCGGTAAGCTAGTATACCTATTATTCAAGCATGTATTAAAAATACCAGAGGGCGCTTACAACAAACGGTTGCCCAATTTAGTTTTCAATGTTTCTGAAGAGTTAGCAGGCGCATGCCTATCAGGAGCTTTCACAGGCGATGGTCTTATAGATGAAAGAAAAATCGCATATACAACAACATCCGAAGTTCTGGTTAACCAAGTTCAAACACTGCTTTTGTCAATGGGGATGGATCCATCACTTAAGCTAGTTAAAATGGCGAATAAAAAATCGAATTATCTGGGACGTGAAATAACAAGCAAGCATGATATCTATTATTCTTACATAGGAAGTTGGGATGACAGGCAGAGATTCGCAGAAAAAATAAGATTCTTAGACTCTAGACAACAGAAGCTTATTGAATTCCAAGAAAATCACAAACCTTTGAGAATAAAACTATTGGAGCATTTGGACAAACCGAAAACCGTGGCAGAACTATCACAGGAACTCATGCTGTCGAAGGAGATGGTTAGGCACATGGCACTAATGCTGAACCATGAAGGGTTTGTATTGAGAGAAAAAATATCGGTTGGCAATACAAGGAAATTGAAGTTGTCGCTTAAGAAACCGTCCATTTTAAGAGAGAGCGCAAGTGAATTCTCAAAAATTGAGAATATCGAAGAAATCAATCAGGAATCTTACCTGTACGACATGGAAACAGAGAATAGTTACTTCTCTGCTAACAACATCTTAGTTCACAATTGCGATTATCCTCAGGTTTTTACCATGCACACTTTTAGAATGAGAAGCGCCAAGAGTGTTGTTGACGAGATGGAGTATATCCAAAAAAACCTGCCAAACGTCAAAGAAATTTTCCTTGAAGACGACACATTCACAATAGACAGAAACCGTGTGTTCGAAGTTTGCAATATGATTAAAGAAAGAAAATTGAAACTCACTTGGTCATGCAATGTAAGGGCAAATCTTGATTATGACATTTTGAAGGCAATGAAAGACGCTGGTTGCAGGATTTTGATAGTTGGATATGAAAGCGGTAATCAGCAAGTTCTGAATAACATCAAAAAAGGAATAGCATTGAAGCAAGCAGAAGACTTTACAAAGTATGCACAAAAACTCGGATTGAGAATTTTCGGTTGTTTCATGATAGGATTGCCCGGCGATACAAAAGGCAGCGTAGAAGACACATTCCAATTTGCAAAGAAAATGCATCCAGACATGGTATTCTTCCAGCAAGGAGTTCCATTCCCTGGCACAGAATTTTACGAATGGGCAAAATACATGGGCTATCTTAAGACACAAGACTACAGCAAATGGTTTGATGAGACTGGTAGGCTTGATTGTTTGGTAAGCCAGCCAGGATTGAGCGGCGAAGAAGTTAAACAGATACGAGAAAAACTAATGCTCAGATATTATCTAGACCCTAAGCACATTTTCTACACTTTAAGAAGAAACCTTCATCCGTTTGAATTTGTCAGAGTGCTGCATTATGCCAAAGACTACTTCGCATTCTTGATGCTCAAGAGGATGAAAGCTAATAAAAACAATAACAAAACTGAGGCACCTCTAGTCCATCACAAGCATGAAGAACTCGGACCATTCGAAGAAAGATTAATTCAGTAAGCTTAAATTCATTATTAATTCTGATTATTTTAGGGTGAGTAAAATTAAGAAATTTCCATCAGTAACAATCCACGTAACTGTAAAAAATGCTGAAGATACAATCAAAAAATGCATCGATTCACTTCTGGCTGTAGATTATCCAAGAAAGCAAATCTATGTGACAGAAGCCTATTCCACAGACAGGACTTATGAAATTCTAAAACAATACGGAAAGCGCATAAGACTTGAAAGAGTTAGAGGAAATGCACCAACCGCTCATAACCACGTCTTCAAAAAAATAAAGACAGACTTCATTGCATTCACAGATGCGGATTGTGTTGTTGATAAAAACTGGCTTAAACATTTGCTCAAAGCTTTCGTTTCGGATGATATCGTAGCTGCAGGTGGTTTTTGCAAAACCCCAAGGGATGTCAACGAATTGCAAAAGCTCATAGGTGCGGAATTGGAGGATCGATTCTTGAAAATGCCTAAATATGTGTCAAGGCTTCCTACAATGAACCTTTGTGTTAGAACAGATGTGGCTAGGAAAGTTAAGATGAATGAGAATTTGGATGTCACTTTTGAAACTGACTGGGGCAAGAGGTTGACTAAATTTGGCAAGATGGCATATGTGCGCAATGCAATTGTCTATCATTACCATAGACCAAATTGGAAAAGCTTTTTCAGGCAGCAGCTCAATTACGGAAAATTTGTTATTAAAGCACCTTCGATTTACATGGGAAGGGACAAGTTCGGCGACTATTTATCAAAGCCTATAATGGGCTTAGAGGTGATTACTTTTGATTTGTTACTCGTGTCATTGTTTGCTTCCCTATTCATACCTTCAACATCTATCATTTCCACAATCTTACTTTTAATTCTTTTAATTCTTTATCTTTTGGACATGGCAAATTTCGCCAAAAGTTTAACAAGTGTTTTCGAATATTTTGCATTGTTTTTTGTAAGAACTTTTGCTTGGACAGTAGGTTTTCTAATAGGTCTATCCGAAATTATTAGAGGCAAATAGAATGAAAATTTTGTTTACACATGAGAAATTCCCACCTGAAGTGGCTGGTGGCGGGGAGACAATTGTCTATAATTTGATCAAAGGTTTGACTAAAAGAGGGCATAAAGTAACTGTGCTAACAACTGGAAACCCGAAGATAAGAGAATATGACGGGATAAAAACTGTAAGAATTCCAGTAAATCGTTATCTCATGAACCTTTCATATCCAATAATTCTTAAGTATGCAAAAGATTGCGATTTGATTCAAACAACCTCTGGCAACATGTGCTTCCCATCTTGGAAAGTAGCGAAAACATTGAATAAGCCAATATGTTGCTTAATTTTGCATCAATTATCCGAGCATTGGAAAACCATACGAGGCCGGTTTGTTGGTACTATATTCCACCAATTTGAAAAATTGTTCTTGGGGAGAAGCTATAATGCAATTGTTGTAATGAATGATAGCAGTAAGAATATGATACAGAAGATCAACAGAAATTCCAAAATTTACAAAATCCCATCAGGTTTCGACTTCAAGCCGAGAAAATCTTACAAGAAAACCAATTCCATTTTGTTCGTCGGAAATATTTCCATGAATAAGACCATGAGCAAACTTAAAGGCCTTTCGGAATTCATTGAAGTAGCAAAATATTTCCCAGATTACAAATTTTATGTCGTCGGTAAAGGAGACTATCTGAAAAATCTTAAGCTTCACTCACCATCTAACATTGTCTTCACAGGTCCATTATTTGGCAAGAAATTGCAAGACCTATTCGGTAAATCATTAATCTTCTGCAATCTTTCCTTGAGCGAAGGTTTCGGACTTACGACCGCAGAGGCGATGGCGGCAGGATGTGCCGTAATTTCAACTATCGACATCGGCCAAGCAGGATTGTTTGTTAACCCGAAAGACATAAAAAGTCTGGAAAAATCCATAAGATACCTGATAAGCAATCCCAAAGAAGTTAAACGAATAGGTGATGCGAATAAAAAACTCGCCAAGAATTATTCTTGGGATAAATTTGTCGATGGATTCGTAAAAATTTACAAGGAAATTGTCTAAAGTTTATTTCCTGTACCTATGCCTACAACAGGAACATGCAATTTCGGCAATATGTCCTTCCCGTCTACAATCAATTTGAGTCCTGAAACTTTCTTGTAGTCAAAATCTTTGAATTGGGAATGGTCACAGCCTATGATGACAATTTCACAACTACCATTGTCAGGATTGAAAGTCTCATATCCCATTCCCCTTAATTCTTCATCTGTGAAATAAGGTTCGAACACATACGTCTTAATTCCCTCGCGCTTCAGCATGTTATACAAAACTATCGCAGGACTGTCACGCAAGTCCCTTACATCGCCCTTGTATGCTATTCCGAAAATCACCACCTTCGCATCTTCAAGCTTAACTTTGTTGGCCTCAGCCGCCTTCTTCAAAATGTTGAAAGTATAATAAGGCATGCTTTCATTCGACCACATGGCATTCCATAATGTGGTGAATTGAACTCCAGCTTCCTCACCTGCTGATATAAGATAATATGGATCTTTTGGTATGCAACTTCCACCGACACCTATGCCCGGATAGTGTTTTGCAAAGCCGATCGGTTTTGTTGACGCGGCATTCACAACTTCAACCACATTTATGCCAATTGCATCGCAGAATTTTGCAAATTCATTTATGAAACCTATGTTCAACCCCCTGTATGAATTCTCAAGCATCTTCGTAGCCTCTGCGGCTTCCAATGACGACACAGGATGCACCTTTTGAATGAAATTTGAATAAAACGCCACCCCAAGATCCAAACTATCCTTGTTTATCCCGCCTATGACCTTTGGCATTTTATTTATCGTATAAGTAATGTTGCCGGGATCTATCCTTTCAGGAGAAGCAACCAAATAGAAATCCTCACCAGCCTTCATCCTAGACTCCTCTTCAAGTATGTTTGCAATTAATTTTCTTGTCATGCCAGGCGCTACAGTGCTTTCATTTATAACCAAACTGCCCTTCGTCAAATTTTTCCCAACAGTCTTTGCTATATCCTTGATCGCATTCAAGTTCGGTCTTCTGTCTGGGAACATTGGCGTCTGCACACAAATCATAGTTACATCAGAATTCTTGTCATAATCCTTCGAGAATGTCATCCTACCTTCATCAACCGCATTTTTCAATGCGGCTGTATCAATCTCTTTCAAATCAAACAAAGGATTCTTCCCACTTGATAATGCAGATGTCTTCCAGTCGTTCCTATCGGTCCCGTGAACCCTGAATCCAGACTTCGCTATCTCAACAGCCAACGGTATCCCAACATAACCCATTCCAAAAACATTCACCTTGGCGGATTTGCTTGCAATAATTTCTTTAAGGCTTCCCATAAAATACCATCTTTAATAGCTATTACTATACATTTATTATCTTTACGTTTCGATTATCTGTTAAGAGTGATGTTATAACATGACATTGAAAGGAAAAATTCTATTCAATTGGATTTTGCCGTTAGCGGCACTCGCGTTCATAATTTTTATCGGAATGGCCGTTAGGCTGACTACTTTATCCGCTCCTACAGTATTGGATTATGATCCTTGGTGGTATTACAGGCATGCAATAGAAATAATGAATAACAACATGCAACCGCCGAAGTGGGATTTGCTTAGTTATTATCCGCCAGGCCGGCCATTCGAGCCTTTCTTGGGCTGGATTTATACTATGATTCTGTTCTACAATATTGCTCAGGTTTTCATCAGTGGAATAACATTTTTAACAATAGCCAAATGGTCGCCGGTGATAATGGTTGGTCTCGGCGGGATTTCCGCATTCCTCCTAGGAAGAAGCATCACCAACAATGCCGGCGGATTGTTTACAGCACTGTTTGCAATCTTGAGTCCGACTTTTATCGGAGTTTCTATGGCTGGTTATACCGACAACGATCCTGTCGTGGTATTCTATACGTTCTTTGCGATATTTTCCATAATTCTCGCACTGAAGAAACGATCAATACCCTACTACATCTTTGCAATTTTAATCAATCTGATCTTTGCATACAACTGGAATGGCGGTTGGTTTGTGTCACTCTTGTTTTTGGCGTATTTGCCAGCACTAGTTATTTTCAGAATTATTGAAGAAACTGTCCATCACCGTAAGCCAACGGCAAATCTATATCATGTCATAACAGAATTGAAGCATCTTGCGAAGCCACTTCTGATAATTTTAATCATAGCAAATTTAATTGGTGTGATAACTAGCTTGGGCAATGTCTTCATATCTTTCCTAATAAGTTTGGGTTTCATAAATCCCGGAACAGGCCTGTTGGTCAATCAGTCAGTTGCGGAATTGCAGAGATTAAACATCCTTACCAGAGATGGTTTCATCACAGTCGCAGGCAGGATAGGTCTTGTACCGACATTGTTTGCACTAGTAGGTTTGCCCCTGTTGGTACTTTACAAGCTCTACAGAAAAATTAAAATCGAATACTATGAAATTTTCCTATTCCTATGGTTGACTGCTACATTCTATATGATACTGAATGGGACAAGATTTTCACTAGAATTTTCCTCTGCAGCCGCAGCCTCGGCAGGCTATGTAATTGCGCAATTTCCGAAATACAAGAAAACCTCTCTTGTGATACTTACAGCAATTCTAATAATCATGACATCTATCAATGGCGGATTTTTGTTGCCCACATTCTTCGTAACTATGATAACCATTTTTTCTCTTTTCAAGCGCGGTGCCGAAACCCCTGATTTGCATTTGGCCACATTGTTTGGAGTTACTATTATTTTGTCGATAATTTTCATTTCTGAGGCAATCCAAGTTGGCCAGCAATCCACAGGATTAGAGGTTAGTGGCAATTGGCTGAATGCCCTGGAATGGCTCAAGCAGAATGCAGACAAGGATTCTTTGATTACAACGTGGTGGGATCCAGGACATATAATAGCAGGATATACAGGATTGAAAGTCCATGCGGATGGAGCTCATTGCCCACCTGGCGAATGCATACCATACAACCATAACATAAGAATCCAAGATATGGGAAGGGTTTTTTCTATTAGCAACGAAGACGAAGCTGTGAAAATTTTAAAGAAGTATATGCAATTGACACCAGAGCAGTGCGATGCGGCAATGAAGCAATACTCAAATATAATCCCCCCCGATGCCTGTAACCCTGTCAGTGAAATGTATATCATTGCAAGCAATGATTTGACTGGAAAATATCATTGGCTAAGCTACTTCGGCACTGGCACAGGCAGAAACTATGTGGAATGTAGAATCTCACAAGCACTCACACAGCAGCAGGGAACACCGTCATATGAATGCACTGCCCCAATGACGATTGCACTAGCTCAAAAGGACAATCAAGTTTTCGCAGTGATAAATGTCCCTGAGCAGGGAATAAGGAATGCAATAATGCGAGAAGTGATATACTATGACGATAGCGGCAAAGAAATTCGAGCCGAAGCTAACGCGACAAATACTATAGACGGATTGGTTTATGTGCAGCCTGGCTTCGGAAATGCACTTTTCATGAACCAAGAAGTCCGTGATTCCATCTATACAAACATGTATTTCTTCAGCGGAGAGGGCATACCTGAATTCAGCATGCCAAAGCTTGAAAAGTTCAAACTAGTTTACAGCAATTCTGAGATAAAAATTTTCAAAGTTCTTTTCTGATAAATTTATATCATGAAATTAAATTTAACATATGATGCTGTTAGCGCGAGGTGAGAAAAATTAAAATACTCCCTAGGGCACCTTTCGAGCGCTTCCTTAAGCAGGCCGGCGCAAAAAGAGTATCCAAAGATGCATTGGACGAATTTGCAAATGTCCTAGAAGAGAAGCTGGCAAAGATAGTTGCCGAGGCAGCACTGCTAGCCAAGCATGCAGGCAGGAAAACCATAATCGCCGAAGATATAAGGATGGCAAAGAAAAAGATTTAGTATCCCATTTCATATTGTTTATATGGATTTGTCGGGTGAAACTATAGACAAGATTGTGGACAAGAGCGGCTTGTCTAAAAAAGAATTGCTCAACAGGATAAATGAAAAATCTAATGAATTTTCAGGTCTAATTACAAAAGAAGGTGCCGCCTACATTGTAAGCAAGGAATTGGGTATTGAAATGGAAAAGGCAAACAATTTAATGAAATTGAAGGATATCATGCCTGATTTGAAGAAGGTAAATGTTGCAGGCAGGATAATAAAAATCACACCCGTGAGGGAATTTGTAAAATCCAATGGCGCCAAAGGGCGAGTTGTAAATATCTATCTGAGCGATGGAACCGGATATGCGAAATTGCCTCTGTGGGATGAGCAGGTGAATTTGATTCAGGACGGAATGATCGGATTGAACAGCACCATACAAGTTTCAAATGCCATGCCAAAAGAAAATCCCTTCGGTGAACTTGAACTCTCGGTTGGTAAATTCGGCAGCTTGAGCCTTGCTGATGACAATTCCGAATTTCCATCAGCTGAAAAATTGAGCGATATATACTTTCCATTATCATCTAGAAGGACAATGCTAAAAGACATAACACCAAACACTGCAGAAATTGCAGGCAACATAGTACAAGTCTTCAGAAGCAATTTTGTATTCGCAAATGCCGAAAATGAAAATTATCTTGTCATCTCATGTATGGTTGATGATGGCACTGGCGATATCCAGGTAGTATTTTTCAGGGAATTGGCCGAGCAAATAAGCAAACTTACACCAGAAGTCCTGAGCAATCTAGATGTCAATTCACGATACAATCTTTTGGAAAAAAATCTGATTGGCAAAGAAATAATCGTACAAGGCAGAGTTGTTAAAAACAAAAATTTCGATAGATTCGAGATGATTGCCAGCCAGGTCAAAAGCTTAAATGTTTTGGAAGAGAGTAGAAGATTAGTTGATGCAATAGAAGCAGCAGTTGGTTTATAGATGCCGAAAAAGGAAATTACCATAGATGATTTGCCAGGGGTAGGAGAAAAAATAGGCGAGAAATTAAGGGAAGTTGGCTATTCAGATCCGATGGCAATTGCTGTCACTGCCCCATCAGAACTCGCTTCTATAGCTGAAATTGGCGAAGGTCAGGCGGCAAAGATAATCAACGCCGCAAGACAAAAACTCGATATTGGTTATGAAACAGCAGATAAGATTTTGGAAAGGAGAACTTCTGTCGCTAAAATCACAACTGGTTGCAAGAACTTGGACACTTTGCTTGGCGGTGGCGTAGAAACTCAGGCTATTACAGAGATGTATGGCGCTTTTGGTTCTGGGAAAACCCAGATAGGATTCCAGCTTGCGGTAAATGTGCAGTTGCCCAAGGATGACGGGGGATTGGGTGGAAATGTGTTGTTTGTTGATACTGAAAATACTTTCAGGCCTGAGAGAATAGTGCAGATAGCGAAGGGAATGAAATTGGATCCTGAGAAGACACTGAAAAATATTCTGGTAGCCAGGGCGTTCAATTCAGAACATCAGATACTTCTTGTAGAGAAGGCTCCTGAAATGATAGAGGAAAACAAGATTAAACTAATTATCATTGACAGTTTGACATCACACTTCAGGGCGGACTTCATCGGCAGAGGGGAACTGGCAAGCAGACAGCAGAAGCTGAACAAACACCTGCACCA
>CAYITO010000027.1:5823-10266 GCA_964366355.1 uncultured archaeon | reverse complement strand
ATAACACTATTCACAGAACTCTCTTCAGTCTTCAAAATTTGCAGATCTTCAACAAATTTTTTCAATTCAGAAGTCTCCTTTTCCAGCCTGTTTTTTTCATTGATTGTAGATTCCAATTTCCTTTCTAGTATCTGTTTATCCAGCACGATTTTATTCAATACCAATTCCAGCTCTTGCATGACCTTTTCTACAGACTCGATGTCCGTCTGGTCAATCACACTTTGCTTCGCCAATTTCCTTTCTACCAACTTATTAGTCAACGATGTGGTATTTGCTCTGGCTTTCTCAAATTTGGAAATCATCAAGAGCTCATCTATTTTTTTCATTCTCTGGCCTTTGGGTATGGTCAAAAAATAATCTAAAGAATTTTGTTCCGAATAGATTGCCTTGTTGAAGAGCTCGTAATTGACCTTGAGTATTTTTTCAATAATTTCATTCACTCTTTGGGTGCTCGGTGCCTCGAGTAGTTTCCCATTCTCCCTTACTTCCGAATAGGTCGTTCCTTTCCTTTTTTCTATGACGCGCTTGACAGAATATTGTGTGCCGTCTGTCTGGAAGAAGACTTCGACTTCAGCTATCTCCTTCTCAGAAGGTCTGTTCATGATTATTTCATCGAGTTTCACTTTCTTTGATTGCAGGGATGGAAAGGTTCCGAAAAATGCAAAGCAGATGGAATCTAGAATGCTGCTTTTACCGCTTCCTATATGACCCAATAGAGCATTCGTGCCGTTTGCAAAATCCAATTCCGAATTCAGATGCGAGCGCCAATTGGCAAGTTTAACCTTGTTTATCATTTGACCGCCATCGTGTCTAAAATTTTTTTATGTATCAAAGAATTCGATGTTACCAAATCTTTCGAGCCTAAATTATAATCCCTACCTTTCATGTCAGTGACTTTTCCACCCGCTTCTTTGACTAGCAGAATTCCAGCTGCTACGTCCCATTCTCTATGTCCGCTACCAACAGTCGCATCTGTTCTGCCACAAGCAGTATATGCCAGAGCCAATACAGCAGACATCGGCATCCTGATGTAGGCATTCCGGATCAAATTTGTATAAGAGCTCGCCAGCTCCGGATATTCCTTCAGGCTTCTGCTGAATAAATTTATGATTGAATAGCCCAATTCAGTAGTTTTGCTTACATGTATTTTTTTACCATTGAGAAATGCCCCTTTGTTTTTTTCTGCAAAGAACAAGTCATCGAAATTCGGATCGTAAATGACACCCATCACAATTTCGCCATTTTTTTCTACGCCAATAGAAACAGCATAGTGTGGTATTCCATGCGCATAGTTGAAGGTGCCATCCAATGGATCTATGTAAAATGTATACTCGGATGCGCCGAGCATTATTTTACCACTTTCCTCGGCAATTACCCTGCCTTTGACCCCATTTTCTCTCAACGATTTTACTATCAGATCTTCAGTCATCCTGTCCATCTTTATGCTGTAATCAAATTTTCCCTTCATCACTGCAATTTGTGAAAACTCAGAGTCCCTGAATTTATCTAGAAGAAACTTCCCTGCCCTCTTTGATGCGTCTATCAAGATTTCTTTCATACTATCTGCCAAAATTATCTAGACTCTTTTGCTCGCCGACCAACAGGTTGAACGCAGTTTCAGTTTCGCCTTCACCCAGAAGTTCGAACAGTTCTTCATGATCAAATCCAGGTTCGAATTTCAATTCGTCCAAATTCTTCTTCAGAAGGTTGAGGCCAATCTCTTCTATCGACAACTTTTGTTCCTTGAGATTTCTCAGCAGTTCAATGCTTTCCGCCATTTCCGGCGATTCTATATCCTTAACGAAAAGCACAACAGCCTTGTTGGAATATTTGAGTGCGATGTTGCTTATCTCTCTGTCATTTACGATTTGTTTGCCCCTAAGCTTTATTCTAATCACAGGCTTTTTTGAAAATTTGTTGCCGAACAATATGTCACTGATCTTCTTTTCAACGATATCATGCAGCGGCAAATTATCCAGCTCAATCTCTTCATAGAAGAATTTTCTCGCGCCTTCTAAGGCTATGAAATCAACCCTCGCATCCTTGCCCACAATTATTTGTGTCACGGCCTTTTCTATTTCAGATTCGCTTCTTTGGAATTGTGTTATTACTGTGCTGCCTGGGATTACCAATTTTGTGCTCCCAAGTTGTTCCATGGTGTGCGTATGAATATGCCCATCGATAATCATGTCAAAACCTTTCGGGAGTGTTGATATGCTCAAGGTCGGAGGCTCTATCGGAGAAAAGACAAACGGCTCTATGTTCTGGTGGAAGACTAAAATGTTAAAGCAGTCCTTCAGAGGCTGTGGATTCCATTGATACAGTACGTCCTTTGCATATCTTTCCGGAACTGACGACATGCCGTGAATCGCAACTTTTATCCCATCCTTCTCAAAGACTATCGTGTTGAGATGGAGATGTATCATGATGCCAGCATTTTCCAGAGCTTCCACAGTATTCTGCTCGCTTCTAATTAATCTTTCATGATTGCCATGTATTCCTACCACCGGGATGTGCGACAACGTCCTCTTGGAAATTTCCTTCAATTCTTTCGAGCAGCCGACTAATTTAGTTCCTGGATTTGCTTTCAGCAAAGGTTTGCTGAGAATTTTGAGAGCTTTGGCCCATGTGTGGGTTTTGGGGGCTCTTATGTCGAAGACATCGCCACAAATGAGAATCAAATCGGAATCTAATGCTTTGTCTATTGCCTCTTCCGCATTATCGAAGCTGTCATTTTCAAGCTCCAAGTTGTAGGCATAGCCAAAATGTAAATCCGAGAGGACAGCAATTTTCATACCATTAAAGTATTGCAAGCGAAATTATTTATGATGCTACTTCCTAATCTTAAATCTTTTATCCAGTTCCCTTATTTTATCGGCGAGTATGGTATATTCGATTTCTTCCATAGGCAGCATTGCTGGCATCACGAATCCCTGCTCGCGCATAGCAAATGACTTGTGTGTGGCCATTCGCCTTACTTCATCGAAAATAGGATCGTCAAACGCATCGCCCATGGCTGTAAACTTACCGTTGTGCATAGAAAAGTACAGACCGCTTACAATAGGATTGCAATAGTAAACTGACGCAGGGGAGTTGAGCTTTACCGGCATCAGTGCCATGTTGTGACTTCCTCTTGTATCGCCAGCAACATAATGAGCATACTTGAACATCGCCCCAATTTCTTCTGTCGCCAGGAAAGGACGCTGGACTCTAACAATCATTATAGGATCATCTTTTCCGGAATACTTGCCCGATATGTTATGCAGTCTGGTAGTACTAATTGCGGCTATCTGGTCACCAGTGCTTCTGGAGCGAATCTTTTCAATCACAAACCTATGAGGATTGAACAAAAGACTTGCTATTTCAACATATTCCGCAGGAGTCTTCAATTCAATTACTTTGTCAGAATCAGTATATTCAACATCCATTATAGTAAATTCCACACCTTTTCTCATATCATCGCTTAAAATCAAACCAGGCGATCTGGACACTTCTACAAAAGCATAGTACATAGGAACGTTGAAGGCGCCAGGCTCAGTCTTATCTGCAGCTATCAACATAACAGCTTCATTCGGCCTTTCTTCAAATTCCAATTCAGCTACACCGGGACCCAACCCCTTCACATTACCCGAAAATGCAGTCTTAAGCAAATCCTGTCCAGCACCGTACAAACCTTGTTCTTTAGCAACCTTGGTTGCTTCCATGAAAGCATCAAAACAAAGTTTGTGTATCTCAGGGTTGTTCACACCTTTTGTGTGGCTTAGAAAAATATGTGAATCATCGCCAGTGTACGCTATATAACTATCTATGATCAGTCCTTTGTCCATCCCATTTTTCTTTACAAACTTTTTAATCGTGTCGATTAATTCTGGACTAGGCCTTGAATGTCCCCCGATCCCGCCCACATCTGCCTTTATTGCGGTCAGTGTAATCTTCATAATTTTCTATCCTTATTGTCGTTCTTAAGCTTTTACTTTTAACCTTTCATTTTATACAGTTTTATTTCTACAAAATTCATAATTCTAAAGAGGGATTATGGCAAAAGAGATTACCTACGAAGATTTCAGAAAAGTTGATATGAGAATTGGAAAAATAGTAGATGTACATGATTTTCCAGAAGCTAGAAAACCGTCTTATAAATTAAAGATTGACTTCGGCGAAGATATTGGAATTAAAAACTCTAGTGCTCAGATAACTGATTATAACAAACAAGATTTAGTTGGAAGGCAAGTTATTGCTGTAATTAATTTTTCTCCAAAGCATATAGCAAACTTTAAATCCGAAGTATTAACATTGGGTGTAATAGGTGGTAAGAAGGGGTGGTTATTGATTCAACCTGAAAGAGATGTAGAATTAGGGGTAAGGGTAGAATGAAAGAACAAAAACAAGAAGGAATTACTGTAAAGAAATCTGAGAATTTTGATGAATGGTATGTACAGGTAA
>CAYITO010000027.1:0-5723 GCA_964366355.1 uncultured archaeon | reverse complement strand
GAAGGAATTACTGTAAAGAAATCTGAGAATTTTGATGAATGGTATGTACAGGTAATTTTAAAGTCTGAACTAGCAGACTACAGTTCTGTATCAGGTTGCTTGGTTTACAGACCTTCTTCATATGCTGTATGGGAAATTATTCAGAAAGCTACTGATGAGGAGTTCAAGAAAATTGGCATTCAAAACGTTTACTTCCCCCTTCTTATACCTGAAAGGCTTTTGCAGAAAGAAAAAACGCACGTAAAAGGATTTTCGCCTGAGGTGGCGTGGGTAACACAAACCGGCGATACTAAATTAGAGGAACGCCTTGCAATCAGGCCTACGTCAGAAACTATAATGTACGAGAGTTTTTCTAAATGGATAAGGTCTTGGAGAGATTTGCCCTTAAGATTTAATCAATGGAATAATGTTCTGAGGTGGGAGTTTAAACACCCCATACCATTCTTGAGGACAAGGGAATTTTTATGGAATGAAGGCCACACAGTTTTTTCAACTAAGGAAGAAGCCGAAGCAGAAAGGGAACAAATTCTGAACATATACAAAAAAATCACAGAAGAATATTTAGCTCTCCCAGGCATGGTTGGTAAGAAAACCGACAAGGAAAAATTCGCAGGCGCGGTCGAAAGTTATAGCATAGAGCACCTTTTGCCTGATGGAAAAGCAATACAAGGTCCAGATTTCCATAGCGATGGTCAAAATTTCGCTAAAGCTTTTGATATAAATTTCTTGGATAAAAAAGGAAACAAACAATACGCTTGGCAAAATACCTGGGCAATAACAACTAGAGAAATTGGCATAATGGTTGCTGCGCATGGTGATGATAAGGGGTTAGTTCTTCCACCTAAAATTTCCCCTATACAGGTGATAATCGTCCCAATTTTTGACGAGAAAAGCAAGACTGCCGTATTGAATGAAGCAAGAAAAATAGAACAGAAATTGAAAAGAAAAGTGAGAGTCAAATTGGATGATAGAGAATACTATACGCCGGGGTGGAAATTTAACGAATGGGAATTGAAGGGTGTGCCTCTTAGAATCGAAATTGGTCCTAAGGATATCAAAAATAAGCAGGCGATTTTAGTTAGAAGAGATATATTGGAGAAGCGTGCAGTGAAGATTGGTAAATTAGATTCTGAGGTAGAAAAAGTGCTAGAGAATATACAGAGTGGTTTGTTCAATAGGGCATCGGAGTTTTTGGGGAAAAATACACATAGAGTAAAAATGTACAATGAGCTTAAGGATACTCTTGGAAAGAAAAAAGGGATAGTGCAGGCTGTTTGGTGTGGAGACAGCAGTTGTGAAGATAAAATAAACGAGGAAACTAAGGCAAAGATAATAAATATTCCACTTAATCAGAGTAAAGTGGTTGGAAATTGCCTTTATTGCAACAATAAAGGAAAAGTAATTGCGAATTTTGCCAAATCCTATTGATTATTAATTGCAAATTATTCAAAATAAAATTTGATTAATGTGCAGCAATTCCTTTTAATGTCCTATGAGCATCTAAAATAAGTTCTTCAGTTGTTCCCCATCCTATACAAGAATCTGTAATTGATACACCATATTTCAATGCTTGACCTTTAACAACCTTTTGATTACCTTCCTCAATGTTAGATTCCATCATCAATGCTACTATTCCTTTGTTACCTTCGACTCTTTGTTTCATTACATCTTCGAAAATCATGGGTTGTTGTCTGTAATCTTTGCCTGAATTCCCATGACTACAATCAATCATCAATCTATCACCGAATCCAGCTTTTCTTAACATTTCTTGAGCCTTTGCCACATTACCAACGTCGTAATTTGGACCATTGTCACCTCCTCTGAGAACTATATGAGTATCAGGATTGCCCGTGGTCAAAAAAACTTTCGAACGACCGTGATCGTCTATACCAGGAAACCATAAACTCTCTCTCGCAGAGGACACTGCGTCAACCGCGACCTTCACATTCCCGGCAGTGCTATTCTTGAATCCTACAGGCGGAGATAATCCTGAAGCAAGTTGTCTATGTAGCTGAGATTCTACAGTTCTTGCACCTATAGCGACCCATGAGACAGTGTCACTTAAATGCTGCGGAATATGTGTATCTACAAATTCTGTCCCAGAAGGAAGACCTATCTCTGCGTTGTAAAGTAAGAATTGTCTAGCAACAGTCAATCCTTCATTTACTCTTTCCTGCCCATCTAGACGTGGTTCGTAGAGAAGGCCTCTCCAATCAGCGGAATTAGTTCTTGGCTTTTCGAAATAAGTCCGCATTACAACTTCGAATTTGTCTTTCACTCTTTCTCTTAAGGGTTTTAGTCGTTCAGAATAATCTTTAGCTGCTTCTGCATCGTGAATAGAGCAAGGACCGAGAATTAGCAACATCCTTTCATCTTCACCACTTAAAATTCTTCTAATGTTACGTCGGGCGACTCCCACAGTTTCTTCTGCTTTTGTTGTCAATGGGAATTGAGCTTTAAGTGCATAAGGAGTTATCAAATTTCTGTATGACAAAATATGCAAATCTTCAATTTGCCCATTGTATTGAATTGACATATTACCAACCACATAACTTATATTTTATTTAACAGCGCAATCAATTTTGTTTTTTCATTTTTCAAATTTTTTATGAATGAAAGAGCTTTTCGGTTTATTTTCGCTCCCTTTGCCGTAGGTTCAAGAAAGCTAGATTGTTGCAATACACGTAGGGAATATCTAACATGGGCTGGATTCATTCTTGTAATATGAGAAAGCTTCAATATACCTAAAGGTCCTCTATCTTCTAATATTCTCAAAATTCCGATATGTCTTCTTACGAGAGCTATTTCTCTATTCAACTTACCTATAACCATGTTAATATGTAACATACTAGCAAGTATTTAAGGTTAACTTCCGTCCTTGTTATAATGAACATTGGAATAATAGGAACAGGTGATATGGGTAAATTATACGCACGAGAATTTGCTAGAATTGGATACAAGGTATATTGTACTGATTTGCCAGAAAATAGGGAACAACTAGAAAAAGATTTAGCAGGAAGTGGAGCTTACATACTGGACGATGGAAACGCTGTATCAAGAAGGAGTGATCTGATATTTTATTTGGTACCAGTCGAGGATATAGAAAAAGCTGTAGCACAATACGGACCTTCTACAAGGCGAGATGCAATTGTTTCTTCTGGAACTTCTGTTATGACGCCTTCTGTACAAGCTTTTGAGAGATACTTGCCAGAAGACATAAATATAATAAATTGGCATTGGTTATTTGGTCCTTCAATTAAACCACAAGGACAAAGCACGGCTTTGGTAAACCATAGAAGCAATAGAGAGGCGTACCAAAGAGCGAGGGAGATATTTGAATCTGTGGGAAGTAAAATCATAGAACTGCCATCGTACCAAGAACATGATAAGATAACGGCAGATACACAAGCAGTTACTCATGTAGGCTTTGAAGCAATGGGAACTGCATGGAAAAATATGGGTAGCTTTCCTTGGGAAAGTTCAACCTATGTTGGTGGTATTGACAATGTTAAAGTTTTAATGTGTTTGAGAATTTATGGTGGGAAGTCTCATGTATATGCAGGATTGGCAATTCACAATCCATTTGCCAGAGAACAGATTGCACAGTACGCAAAATCGGAATCTGATTTATTTGGATTGATGATTCAAGAAGATGAACAACAATTTAGAGAAAGGATTAGTAGAGCTAGAGAAAGTATCGTTGGTGGCGATAACTCTCATATTCTCTTGGATGATAGAGTTATGGGAGAGTTCGGTTTAGGAATGCCATCTGAACAGAGAACACCAAACTCTCATTTAAGCTTATTGTCAATGGCTGATGCATGGTATCAGGCTAGGATAAATCCTTATGATAACATGATTTGTCAAACACCGCCATTTAGATTAAGATTGGGTATAGTAGAATATTTATTCAGAAATCCCGAATTACTGGAAGAAACAATTCAAACCGCATTACACGACAAAAAAATAAGAAGGGATGATTTAGAGTTTCATACTGCTGTAAGAGAATGGTCAACTACTATTGGAAATAGAGATGTGGCTGGTTATCATAAGCAGTTTGAAGATACGAGAACGTTTTTTACAGACAGAATACCTGAAGGTATGAGACAAAGTGGAGAACTTATCAGAAGACTAAGCAAAACTTCTTAGATACGTCTGGGTGCTATAGGTACAGTAGTTCCATTACATAAAGATTAAAGACTCCAACATTAAAGAATATTCTAGAATTAGCTAAAGTTGATGAAAAAGAGTTTGAGAAATACCAATAATGTACTTAGAAAAGTTTATATAGAAATTTTAATTTAAAATATATTAAAAAGGTGGTTATATGGAAGATATCTTATGGTTCAATGAAATTTCTAGGGATAATTTATATGAAGTTGGCGAAAAGGCAGTTAATTTAGCTGGGTTAGTTAAATTAGGATTACCTATGCCTCCAGGTTTTGTTATTAGTAGTTATGTTTTTCATGAATTTTTACATGGAAATCAAATCAGAGGGAAAATAGTAGAGAGTTTAAAAAATTTAGATGTAGATAATAGTGAATTGTTAAGAAATGTTTCTACAAAGATACAAGAAATGATTTTAAAGGCTGAAATTCCAGATTATATTAAAGAAGATATTTTAGAAAATTATGACAACTTAAATGTAAGTGCTAAAATTTTTTCGAAATTAAACAAAGATGCTTTAAGTATAATTAGAGCAGGTAAAGAGACCCCATATGTTGCTATAAGAAGCAGTATAGTGTCAGAA
Source organism: uncultured archaeon (assembly GCA_964366355.1). Taxonomy (GTDB): domain Archaea; phylum Aenigmatarchaeota; class Aenigmatarchaeia; order CG10238-14; family SCSR01; genus JACQIA01. The sequence goes on along the minus strand of CAYITO010000027.1, from coordinate 973 downwards.
AAAGATTTTAATTTTAATGGTTTACAAAAAACTTACATAAACATTAAAGGTAACAATAAAGTTTTAGAGGCTGTACAGAGATGCTGGGCTTCTTTGTTTATGCCTAAAGTTATATTTTATATTGTTAAAAATAATATTAATATTGAAAAAGTTTCTACAGCTATTATTGTACAAAAAATGATTAATAGTGATAAAAGTGGGGTTATATTCCCTATAAATCCTAGCAATAATAATGTGAATGAAATTTTAATAGAAGCTGGTTTTGGTTTAGGAGAAGCTATTGTAAGTGGGGATATTACTCCAGATAGGTATACTTTTGATAAAAAAGATTTTAAATTAAAAGATACAATAATTGGAGATAAAGAATGGATTTATGTTTGGGATGATTATAGAAATGAAACTGTAAGAAGAAAACTTGATTTTGAAAAAAGAAATGAACAAGTATTAAGTAAATATGAAATTGAAAAATTAGCTGATTTTAGTAATGTAATTGAAGAACAATATGGAAAAGGATGTAATATCGAATTTGGTATTGATAGAGGAAAAGTTTATATTTTACATTATAAACAGATTAATTTAAAAGAATTAAAAGCTGAAGGAATTCCTGTTAAGGGAGAGGTTATTGTAAAAGGTATTTCTGTTTGTCCTGGTATTGTTAAAGGTAGTGTTAAAGTTGTTAGATGTATTGAGGATTTAAGTAAAATTAATAGTGGAGATATTTTAGTTACTAGGATTACTAAACCTGATTATATTGATATTATTAAGAAAGTAAGTGCAATTATAACTGATGTTGGTGGTGTTACTTCTGATGCTGCAATTATTAGTAGAGAAAATGAAATTCCTTGTGTTGTTGGTACTGAAAATGGAAGTAGTGTTTTAAAAGATGAAATGTTTATTACAGTAGATGCAACTAATGGTAGGATTTATGAGGGAGATGTTGTGGTGGTTGACAAAAAGAGAAAGCCGAAAATGG
>CAYITO010000026.1:0-10324 GCA_964366355.1 uncultured archaeon | reverse complement strand
ATCGACCATCCAGAAATAGAGGAGTTCATCACTTGGAAAGTCAATGAAGAAAAGAAATTCTATGCATTGGTAAAGGCCGGGTTGGCTCAGAACACGATGGAAGCTGAGGGTGAAAATGTTTTTGGCCAGCATTCAAACAATTCTGTCAGAATCACTGACGATTACATGAGAGCTGTTGCTGAAGACAAGGATTGGAATTTATTATGGAGGACTGATGGCAGAACATGCAAGACTCTTAAAGCAAGATACCTCTGGGACAAAATTGCGGAATCGGCATGGGCATGCGCAGATCCTGGATTACAATTTGACACGACATTTAATGATTGGCATACCTGCCCTGAATCTGGCAGAATTAATGCAACTAACCCTTGTAGTGAGTACGCTTTTCTAGACAATACAGCTTGCAATTTGGCATCAATCAATCTTGGAAAATTCCTTGATGAAGAAACTGGGATGTTTGATGTCCAGGGTTTCAAGCATGCAACCCGCTTGTGGACAGTTGTCTTGGAAATTTCAGTTTTGATGGCGCAGTTCCCGTCCAAGGAGATAGCACAACTAAGTTATGACTTTAGGACTTTGGGATTGGGCTATACGAATCTTGGTTCAATCTTGATGATTTTAGGAATTCCATATGACTCGGAGAAAGGCAGGGCGATTTGTGCTGTGATTACTGCATTGATGACTGGTGAATCCTATGCAACTTCTGCAGAGATGGCTAGTTTCTTAGGAGCGTTTCTAGGGTTTGAAAAGAACAGGGAGCATATGCTGCGTGTCATAAGAAACCACCGCAGGGCCGCTTACAATGCAAAACCGGAGGAGTATGAAAAATTAAACATAATTCCTGTTGGCATTGACCACAAGGTTTGTCCGCAATATCTTTTGAATGCGGCAATAGAATCGTGGGACAGGGCATTGCTGTTGGGTGAAAATTATGGATATAGAAATGCGCAGACAACGTTGATTGCGCCGACTGGAACTATCAGCTTCGTAATGGATGCCGACACTACTGGGATAGAACCTGATTTTGCATTGGTGAAATTCAAGAAATTGTATGGCGGGGGTTATTTCAAAATTACCAACAGGTCTGTCATACCTGCGCTTAGAAATCTCGGATATACAGACGGGCAGATTAGCGACATAATAAAGTACATGCTTGGGGCGAATACTTTGAAAGGCGCTCCGTATATCAATGATCTTGTGTTGAAGAAGAAAGGTTTCACCGAAGAGGATATACAGAAGATAGAGGAATTGCTTCCATCGGTTTTCAAGATAAAATTTGCATTTAATGTTCACATCTTAGGGAAGGATTGCGTAGAGAGGTTGGGAATCAAGCCGGAACAATACAATTCGCCGACGTTTGACTTGCTGACATCATTGGGATTTAGTGAAGCCGAGATTGATGTTGCAAACGAATACATCTGTGGGACGATGACGATTGAAGGTGCGCCGCATCTGAAGGAAGAGGATTATGCTGTCCTTGACTGTGCAAACAAATGTGGCGAGAAAGGGAAACGGTTTATTGATTATATGGCGCATGTCAAGATGATGGCTGTAGCACAGCCGTTCCTTTCTGGGTCTATAAGCAAGACTATAAACATGCCAAGTGAGGCGACCGTTGCAGATGTGCAGAAAGTTTATATGGAGAGTTGGAAATTGGCTTTGAAATCGCTTGCGCTGTATCGCGACGGAAGCAAGAGCATTCAGCCATTGTCTACTACTGCAGAAGAAAAACAGGAAGTTAAGGTTGTTTACAAACCTATTAGAAGAAGGTTGTCTGACGAAAGGAAAGCCATAACACATAAATTCAGAATTGGAAATCAGGAAGGGTATTTGACAGTTGGGTTGTATGATGATGGCACGCCAGGGGAATTGTTTGTGACCATGTCGAAAGAAGGGAGTACTTTATCTGGATTGATGGATTCATTCTCGACTTCGATATCGATTGCATTGCAATATGGTGTTCCGTTGAAAGTTTTGGTTAACAAGTTTGTCCATTCGAGGTTCGAGCCATCTGGTTGGACGGATAACCCACAAATACAAGTCGCGAAATCAGTGATGGATTACATTTTTAGATGGCTTGCTTTGAAATTTTTGCCGCAAGAAGAGGTCAGCCAAGTCGGATTTAACTTGGAAAATACTGTTAAAGAAGATATGGAAAGTAGAAACCAGCCTGTTGAGAATTCTGTTGTTGCCCAGAAGTTTGACATGCAGTCTGACGCGCCTGCATGCAATGACTGTGGGAACTTGATGGTAAGAAGCGGCTCATGTTATGCCTGCACGGCATGCGGCACTACTAGCGGATGTTCCTAAACTTAAATTGGTTACTTATAAAATTTATTTCAGGTCATTTGTATGCACATGAAATTTCTAGGCTTGATAGAATTAATTTTCGCTATAGTCATTGGTTTTCATTTGCTCTACAGTTCATTTTCACGGGACACAGTCATGGTGATAGTCGGATATATTTTTGCAAGAGGAATTTTGTTTACGGTTGTATCCAAGGATTTTGCAAGCATTGCTGACTTGCTTTTCGGAGCTTATATATTGCTTGCTTTAAATGGAATTTTTTCCCACCCTGTGATTACCATTGCATTGGTATTTTGGTTTGGGCAAAAGGCTTTCTTTAGTTTGGCATTTGGACATTAGACTATTATGAAGAAATTGGAGAAGGCTACATTTGGCGGAGGATGCTTCTGGTGCACTGAGGCTGTGTTCCAACGGTTGAAAGGTGTTAAATCGGTTGTTCCGGGTTATGCGGGCGGGAATAAACCAAATCCCACATATGAAGAGGTATGCAGCGGTGAGACTGGACATGCTGAGGTTATCCAGATAACTTTTGATTCAAAAGAGATTTCCTATGAAGAGCTTTTAGAAGTTTTTTGGGAAGCGCATGACCCTACGCAATTAAACAGGCAAGGTGCGGATGCAGGGACACAGTATAGATCTGCTATATTTTACAATAATAAAGCACAGGAGGAAATTGCAGGGAAATCGAAAGCGAAAATTTCTAAAAAATTTAAAGATGTCGTAGTTACTCTGATAGAACCGCTTGAAAAATTTTATCCTGCTGAAGATTATCATAAAAATTATTACAACAGGAATAGTAACGCACCATATTGCAGGTTGGTTATTAAACCGAAACTGGAAAAGTTGAAGATTATTTAAATATTTGGTTTACAATTGAGTTTAGATGGCTGATTGGGCTGGAAGCGCAGTAACAGAAGACGGGAAATACAAATGCAAGGTTTGCGAGCAGATATTTGACTTTGTCAAAGGGGAGACCTATCCAATTTGCAGCAATTGCGGTAATTATGCCTGGGTGAAGGTATGAGCTTTGATTCCTATTCCGTTGATTTTCCTTCTAAGAAAAAGAAGAAGTACAAGGGATATAAGAAGGGATTTACAAGAAAGTTTAAGAAGTTTGAGGAGAAGTGATTCATATGGAAGAGTGTGATTGTGGGTGTGCGAGTGAGAAGGTTTGCCACTGCGGATGCGAAAGCGAGTAATAAACTTACTGCTTGATGTGCAGGAAGAGCTTTCCTATTATCAGATTTTTGACGATTGGTCCGAAATGCCTGCTATCCTGGCTATAATTTTTGTTGTCGCCAATGACGTAGAGTTTTTTTGACTTCGTAACCAATTCTATACGCTTAACCAAAAACCTATCCTTTTCCTTTGGATGCTTCATCACAATTATGTCGCCTTTTGAAGGATTACTAAATGCATATGCCAACTTATTGACAACAATATAGTCTCCCGCCTTCAAAACAGGCTCCATGCTACTGTCTTCGATTTTGAAATGCATCAATGGAAACATTATGCTCGCACTTTTTGCAAAACTATTCTTCTAGAATTTTCTTCAAAAGTTATATTAAATTCTCTAAAGATACCATCTCTACCTAAAATTACACCATCTGGTTGCTCCTCATTTTTTATTGGAATTCTTATGGTCATCTGAAGTATGCGAAAAATTGTATCGCCCTTTTCTATCTTCAAGTTTACAAACGAGTATGCCATTTCTACCTTCTTTTTGTGAAAATCACTTACTTCACTTCGTTTCCCAGATAGATCTAAACCTAAAAACACAGCCATCTCCAAAGGGATTAACGACACGTCAGAACCCGAGTCTACCAAACCAAGAGTCTCTAAACCTTTTTCATCGTGACTTAATGTGATAGGTGTTTTAGGTCGAAATGCAATCCCTCTTTCTACTTTTTCAGCAACATACGGAAAACTTACAGAACTAGCCGGCACTTATACTACCATTAGCAATTTTTCAGGAACTTTGGTAACAAAAGGGACTGTCGTCGGATATTCTTCATTTACTTTTTTAAGTACATCATTTAAATTCTCGCTACTTGCAACTATCTTTTTGTTTATAATAGCAACCCACTTGCCAATGTATCCGTCTAAATTGGCTTGTATGAACCATTCGTAATCCCCATTCATAAAAATCATTTCATGGTCGTTATTTAAATACTTATTTCACTTTCGGATATACTGTCTCATTACCGGTTGGATAAAATGTTGCTTTCACTCTTATAGTTTCCATATTTTTAGTCTTCCAGAATATCTCTGCTATCTTGTTCACAGTCTCAAGCAATACTTCAGCTGTCTGCAAGTTTACTTCCTGTCTGGCTTTGGAGCCAAGTTTCATCACTTTCCAGACAAGCTCATGAAGTTCCGGATATTTTTGGACGTGCTCTGGTTTGAAATAATCGCCCCACAGTATTCTTATTTCGTGCTTGCATAATTCTGCATGCTCTTCTTTTATTGCAGTAAGTCGTGCTATCTTATGTATAATTTCTTGTCGTTTTTCAAAGGGCGGATTTTCGCCAGGACTTGGAATTTCTTGAATCAAATTTACCATGCGTATGACTGTATGTGCAGCCAATTGTGCCAAATGGGGATCGTAAATACCACAAGGTATATCGCAGTGTGCATAAGCAATTTTAGCTGGTCTTATTTTATCAAGTAATTGGAAAAACTTATGCAACATATCAATACCTTTCACTCTCAATTATTTAAAATAACTTATATTGCAATGATATTGGTGCCGAATGCTATACCCAGCCACTGGCCAATGAAGTAACTTATTAAAGCGGCCAATGTTCCAATCATCGCTAGTTCAAAACCGCTGATAAACCAATTTCCAATCGTTAACTTGGCTTTCATGGCGCCAAGGGCAAACAATGCAAGCAGTGAAAATATCACAGATGCAATCATGGCATCTTTTAGTGGTAAAATAACAAATGGTATAATTGGAACTATCGAACCGATTAATGTGGTTATGAAGACAATCAAGCCGCTTTTCAAAGGCGATCCCCCAAACTTCGGAGACAGATTAAGCTCTTCTGCCATCATGGTATCAATCCAAACCTTTTTGTTGGAGGTAATGGATTTGACGACATTGTCCAGCAGCTTTCCTTTAAAGCCTTTTCTAGTGTATATCTCGCGTATTATCTTTATTTCCAGTCCAGGTGTCTCTCGGATTTCCAGTTCTTTCAAAGCTCTTTCGCTTCTGTAGTAATCATGTTCGGCTTTTTTCGATGTATAAGCAACCGCCCCCATCGATATGGTCTCTGCAAAGGTAGCTGCCAAACCTGCAACCAAGATAACCAGGATATTGTTAGTAGCGCTTGCAATACCCAACACAACTCCCAAGACATTGACCAATCCGTCTTGAGCACCCAGAATTATCTCGCTTACTTTCTTGCCCCTGAAATGCTTTTCGTGATTTGCCGTGTTGTTTTTCATCCACATACCTCTTGACTGATAATTAAAATGCTGGAATTATACATATATGGTTTTTTATAAAGTCAAGAAAAGGGGCGGGAGATTAGAGGAATTTTCTAGTGGGCGCGCTGGGTTTATCTGTCCTCATTAGCTAACTTATTCTATTTCTCTGTCGAACTTGATTGTTGATTTATGAGCCTTGTATATTCTGTAAATGCCGATGAAAACTAGAAAGTTGCCTCCAAGTCTTATTAAGGGTAACATAATACTATATGCTGGCAAAAATGCCGGATTGAATATAGTCAAAACGCTGTGGAACGTTATAATCAAGAATCCTCCGAAAAGATACATCCAAAAGGGTGGTCTCATCATTCCTTTGAATCTTGTCAGAATCATAAGTACAATGAAACCTGTAGTTGCAAGGAATAACAGAATTGATATTGCTTCGATGATTAAAACTTCAAACTCCACCATTTAATCAACCGCACTTAAGCTTGCCTTCCTCAAAGGTATAATTTAATTGCATAGTTTGCAGTCCAAATCCTTTTATTTCGAAGAAATTTTTATCATTCTCTTCCTTCATGTGCAAAATCCCATCTGTCATCGAACTTAAAGTAGCTATATCTGTTTCTTTGTGTGTGCCTTCTTCTACAAGAAATAGTATGTTTGCATTGTTGCTTTTGGTTTTGCCGTTAAGTATTTGCACCAATTCTAAAACCACGTTGGATGAATTGTATAAAAGTAATGTAGAAACAGAGTCTATTACAACTCGTTTAACACTTTTTGGCGGCAAAACTTTCAAAATCTCTGATAATGCGATGCTTATTTCACCAAGTGCTGTAGGGCCACTGACCCTTATTATAAATATTGTATTCGTTTTTGACACACCAACATGTACAGAATAGCAATCGACAAATCTTAATAAACCACTTTGGAGTATAGGGTCTAGCCTTCCGAATCTTTCCAGCTGGCTTACAAACTCTTCAGGAAAATTATTAGTTAAAATACAAATGCCATATTCCTTATTTTTCAAACCTTCGAACAAGAATTGCATTCCGAATGTCGTTTTGCCAGATTTAGGTGGTCCGAATAATAGAATGGACGTTTTCTCTGGCACTCCGCCTTTAAGTGAATCATCAAGTTTTTCAATCCCAGTCTTCAGAACCATAATAAAAATATAGAAATCCAAAGATTTAACTGTAAATACTTAATCGGACTAAATTAATTTATGTGGTGGCCTTTCGGCAACAAAGAAAAAGAGAAGAAGGTAAAAGAGATGAGATTCGAGGAGGAATATGATGATTATATCAAAAGAAAACAGAAGGAGAGGAAGGTTTCTGAGACTGCAGTTGTAAAGAAATTGCCAGAGGTTGACGAAATTTTGAATCGTGTTAGAGTGACGGATGAGATTGCTGATGAACTTGAGAGGAAAGGTGTGTCTAAGGATGTTGTAAGGAAGGTTGTCCAATTTGTAAAAGCAAGTGAAGGTGAGAAGCCGGTAGAGTGGCTTAAGAGTGGTGTGACCGGATTTGACGAAATGATGGAAAAGGGCATCCCTAAGGGAAGCTCGATATTAGTTGCTGGTGGGCCGGGTTCTGGGAAAACTATTTTCTGCCTGCAGACTTTGAGCTACGGGGCTAAAAATAGAGAAAGATGTTTGTATATATCATTCGAAGAATCTGTGGGAAAACTTAGGCAACATATGCGGGATTTTGGGTTGGATGTTGATAAGCTGGAAGAGGAAGGAGTGTTAAAGATAATTAGGCTGGATCCATTCAAAATTTCAAGAGGCGTTGAGGCGTTGCTGGCAAGGGCTAAGGGTGAGTTGATGATAGATTTGGAGGTGTTGCCTGAATTGCTTCCCAGTGGCTTCAAGCCTGATAGAATTGTTTTGGACTCTCTTTCGGCATTGGGCGCGGCTTTCGTTGGCGGGGAGACTGGATACAGGGTTTATATTGAGCAATTGTTTAGATTTTTTGAGAAGATAGATGTGACGAGTTTTTTGATTTCTGAAACTGAACATGTACCTACAATTTATTCAAGGACTGGAATTGAGGAATTTCTTGCTGATGGTGTGGTTGTGTTCTATAATGTCAAAAAGGGCAATATGAGAGTTAGAGCTTTGGAGATATTGAAGATGCGCGGCGCTAGGCATGAGAAGAAGATAGTTCCGTTTGAGATAGGGAATAGTGGAATTATCGTTTTCCCCAATGAGCCTATTTTCATGGAAGGGGAAATGAAAGGCTAAATAATTCACAAGCTAAAATTTAATTAATGAAAATCGTCATTTTACTTGCATCATTTATTGTATTGATTGTTGTATCGCAGGTTGTGTATGCTGGTCCGATTGGAACACCAATTATAAGCACACCTTCTAGCAGTTCGTCGTTCAATAAAGGCACTACATTTACGCTTACGGGAGAGGTTTCTTGTTTGAGTACAAATAATAATAAATGTAAAGCTACCCAATTCACGTTAAATTTGCCATCTGGCTTATCCACATCCAGTTTAAACCCGCAAGGTTGTGGCGACATAAATAAGGGACAATCCTGCTCTAAATCATGGATTGTAAGTGTCAATTCAGTGGGCACTTATAGCATTACTGTAAGTGTTAGCACAAGCAATGAAGGTTCTGCCACATCTAGTGCTACGTCTGTAACTGTTAATGCTGTTTGCGGTGATAATGTTTGTGATAGCGGAGAAAGCAGCACTTCTTGCAATCAAGATTGCCCATGCTCTTCCGGGCAAATATTCTGCAGCGGATCTTGCAGAGCACCAACGTGTAGTACAAATGCAGATTGTAATGACAATAATCCAGATACTGCGGATACTTGCATAAATAATGCTGGTAGCTGCACGGCAAGCTGTTCGAATGCATTGGGTGTTGCGCCGCCTCCCCCTACACCACCTGCGGCACCAGGAAGCATGTCAATGCAAATACTTTCGCCGAATTCCAACGAAACTTTCAAGAGGGGTGATAAGATTCCTATCAAAATAAAATTGACTTCTGGTGATGCAGTGCAGGATGCTACTGCAAATGTAGAAGCTTTTTTACAAACATTTCGTCTTCATGACGATGGACTGCATGATGACGGCAATACCAATGACGGCGTGTATGCTGGAACGATAGAAACGAAGTCTTTCTATGAGGGGGTTTATAAATTGATAATTTCTGCATCAAAAGAAGGTTATAAAGGTGTTGTGGATTCAAGGGATATTGTTATTAATCCTTTGCTCAAGATAAATGCGATATTTAATAACACGGAATATTCGAAAGGTGAAAAACTGATTCTTACAGGTGATGTAAAAGATAGTTTGAATAGAGCAATCAAGGGAGGAAGTCTTAATGTAGATTTTTCATTTAAGCAGTGGAAATCATCTAAAATTACTGAAGTGGGTGTTGGTGGTAATTTCTTTTTGGATTATTTGATTAGTTTTGGTGATCCTGAAGGCGTTTGGGCTGCAAAATTGCTCGTAAAAGACCAATTCAACAATTCGGGCTCAGCTGATTTGACAATTGATGTGAAAACACCTGCAGCAGGGAGTTTCCTTTATGTGAAGTTTTTGGCACCTGTGGAGAGCTTGACTTATTCGCGCGGGGAGACGATTAAACTGGCTGTTGAAGTGACAGATGTGAGCAAACCTGTTTCAAATGCAAACGTATCCATCAAGACTCCTGATGGGGGGATTGTAAGGTTGGATGAAACTACTCCGGGAACTTATTCTGCTGATTATAATTTGGGATACGATGCTCCTGTAGGTAATATCAGCCTTGTGGCAGAAGGAATTACGGAAGCTGAAGGTAAGTTCAAGGGCGGGGGGAATTTCATACCAATTGTGGTAAAGCCGGTTGAACTTAAAGTGGATTTATTGTCGCCGACGAAGTCGGATTTTGTTGCTGGGGAGACTGTGGAATTCCAGGCTAAAGTGTTGTATCCTGACAGTACTTCAGCAAGTGGCGCTAGCGTGTTTGTAGAATCGCCGAGGGGGGAGAAGATATTTTTGAAGGAGGAAGAGAAGGGGCTCTATACTACCGATTATACGATTCAAACCGGCGAGGAGGGTAGTTGGCAGATGCAATTGAAAGTGGAAGATGCGCATGGCAATTTGGCGTTGGCTCAGAAGGCTATTTTAATTGGGGAGATTACTTTGTTTTATTTGATGCTGAAGTACTGGTATCTTGTAGTCATAGGCACAAGTCCTTTCGCTTACCTAGGATATAGGTTTACCAAATCTGCTACTGCCAAAGGCAGGTTGGAGGATATGAAAGGGGAATTAAACAGGGTTGTCCAGATGAAGAAGGAGGTGCAGACGAAATATTACAGGGAAGGAAGTATTGACAAGGCTACTTATGACAGCTTGATGAAGGAATACGAGCAGAAAGAACAGGACTTAAAGACGAAGATTGCAAAAGGTAAGAAGAAATAATCAACTGCCTGAATTATTTAAATATTATCCTCTATTCATAATTAATGAATTGTCATATATGTAACCTAACAGCCAATGGAAGATGCGATAGATGCAAGAAGGATGCGTGTGATTTGCATTTGCTCAAGACTAAAAGATTTTCAATTTTTCCAAAAAGATA
>CAYITO010000025.1:0-10333 GCA_964366355.1 uncultured archaeon | reverse complement strand
TTTCTTTTCAATAACGTAATAGAAGAATCAGTTATTTTATTTCCGTTATATATATTATTTCCATAATTATTATTTAATGAAGAACTACCATTTCCTGATTGCAATATCCATTCTGTCTTTGTTCCTATTATCCAATCCAATTTTAGCACAACAACCATGCACTGACACCGATGGCGGACAGAGTTATTTCGTGAAAGGGATTGCATCAGGGACAGATGCCTCAGGGACAACAGCACAAACAGATTTCTGTATAACTGGCGGAAATCAGCTTGCAGAATACTATTGCCAGAATAATCAAGTCGCATTCGAAATTTATTCTTGCCCATATGGCTGCAGTGATGGAGCCTGTTCACTGCAGGCAACACCTACCCCTTCTGGCAGTTGCCAAGGCTATTGCAATACACAATCACCATCGGGCTGTTGGTGTGATAGTCTATGTACTGGCTATGGCGATTGTTGCAGTGATTACAAAAGTGTTTGTGGTGGTGTTACAGCAACTACACCAACACCTACACCGACGCCAACACCAACCACACCAACTCCCACACAGACGCTAACAATTCCATCTGCAAACAGTTGCTCAAGTATTGATACTGATGGCAAAAATTATTGCGGTAAAGATGACAAACAAGTACCAGGCTCATCACCAGCATGCTACTGTGATGCTGCATGTGATGGCTATGGCGATTGCTGTTCAGATTATAAGAGTGTTTGTGCAAGTCAACCAACTGCTGGTGTAACAACTGCATTAACAAAACCATCCCTAGCAGAATGCGACTATACAAATGAATACTATGGTGATGATGGCTATTGTGATGATGATACTGCATTCTGCAAATCGCAATATGTTAAAACAGAGTCTATACCAAAATGTAAAGAATGTTCGATTATTCATACGGACTTGGCATTTGGTAAATCGCAGAAGGAATATTGCAAGAGTTTAGGAGCACCAGAAGTTTCGGGCGCTGGAGCAGGGGGTGCTGGCGCCCAAATAACCAGCGTCACCTCTCCTCATCTGGTCAACGAATTCACTTGGTGTTCTGGCGGCAACTCCTACGTCCAGTTTGTCTGGAATCCGGCTCCGGAGGCTACCTCCCACGATCTTTATGTTAATGGCTATTATTTTGAAAATGTAGAGCCTCCTTACAGCCGAGTAGTTAATCCTGGTATAAAGATTGCCGAGTGGAGTGTGGCGGCCAACTTTGCCGACGGCGTCAGGGTTTGGGCCGACAATGGAGTCTGGGGAGGCTGGTCGACCGATGCTTGTCTCGAGGGTACGACGCCTGCCGCCGGCGATACTCAAGCACCGACAGTTGCTGTGGAAAGTTTGGAGGAGGGCCAAACAGTCAATGGCGATGTCTGGATCTGGGTAATCGCCACTGACAATATTCCCCTTAGCCAGCAATTGGGCTTCCATGTGGGTCTTTTTGTGGATAATGTTGATTTTAACAGTCCTCACGATACCGATTGGGCGGCCAGTGACCAGGGGTTGTTTGCAGTTTTGTTGCGTACCGGCCAGCTTTCAGATGGACCACACCAAGTAATTGTCTACGCCTTCGATTGGGCCGGTCATATTTCCGAGCCAAGCTCGGTAACGGTCAATGTTCTCAACAAGCCACAGGTGTACATCTCTGGTTCAGTACCAGGTTCACTGGATGACATTAAGAATTACATTCGCGGTCGGGTTGACGATAATTCCCTAACTGTGCCGGCTGGCTTTGTTGGGGCTGGTACCCATAGTTTCGGAGCTGTTCTTTGGGGTCTCGCAGGTTGTGAAAGCTCTTGGAATCTGGCAGCTATAGGGGCAGCCGGCGAGAAAGGCCCCTTCCAATATATGCCTTCCACCTGGGCCGGTACTTCCCCAGGCCGAGCTGGCAAAAGTATCTTTGATCCAACTGCCCAAGTTGACGCCACTGTCGAAATGCTCTCAAATGGTAGATTTTCTGACTGGACTTGTTTCAAACCCAATCAATGGGGCCGTTACTGGACGCAGTTTACAGGAGGTTGGTAAAGTTTGACGAGTTACTTAACCATGGCAATCATTTTAATTTTGATAATCGGTTTCGGAGCCTGGTTTTTGGCAGGTAAAGGGGTTCTCCAACCTGTTGCTCCGTCGTCTCTACCGTCTCCGCCGGCTCAGATTTCCGAGCCGAAAATTTTGGGCTTGGAGGCTTTAAAGCTTAAACGCGACCTTGTAAAAACAGATAAGAAAATCGGTGATCTGGTTTTGGAGACGAATGCAGATTTTGAGATTAAGTATTTAATTTTCAATGAGCAATTTGTAGTGACTGTGAAAGAGGAACCGTTTGGCCCCAATAAACAACAAGCTCAAGCATGGTTTCTGGATAAAGGCTTCACAGCCGAAAATCTTTGTCCCCTGAAGCTCACCTTTGCCGCCTCCCGCGAAGTGGCGCCTGATTTCTCCCAAAAAGACGCTCTCCCCACAGGCTGCCCGCAAACACCCTCGCCTTAAGGCTTGGCCTTATTAATCAAGTTATGATACTGGACTATCTCGTCTTCCAATAGGACAAAGCCGGCCACCTGCTTTGAGTAAACCTCGGCAAAGAGTTCGTTACTGGCTGCTCTCATCATCCAGTTCGCAAACATCTATAAGTGTTATCCCTTCCCAACTTGCAAACCAATCCCCTGTCGCATCTGTCTGCATTGGGGTCACAGGACTCTAGAAATCCCAATCCACCAACCGCAGTAGCCCTGCCAGTAACAGCACTAGCTCCTAATAGTCTATTGCAACCATCAACCGTAGGAGTAACATCTAACCTACTGCAACCTGTGGCAAAAGCATCCCAAGATCCAGGCCTACCCCCTACAGTTACAGAATCTCTCGAATAGCTGTTAGCATTCCATAACTCGCAATACGATGATAATTTACTTTGACACTCTCTTGTTGAAGATGTCGTTTGTGTAGTTCTTGTTGGTGTTTCTGCAGGCTTGTAGTAATTAGATCCTACGAGTGCGACAGCTACAATTGCAAGGATATGGTTTATATCTATCTGGTGTAACTTCTTCTAAAGTTCATGTTACTGGGAGTATCGATGCGCCTATTGTATCACCACAATAGTCTGATAGTCTAATTTTTCTATAAATCTATACAAATTTATCTTACATAATAAAAGATATGGAACTCTTCAAAGACAGAACAGATGCAGGCTATCTTATTTTAAAGCAAACCAACAAATAGAATACTATGAAAAAAGAAACTAAAGAATGGTTAAATAAAGCTCTAGAAGACTTAAAAGTATCAATACATCTTTATAAAGCGAAATTGTGGAATCCATCTATGTTTCATGGCCAGCAAGCAGTTGAAAAGGCATTTAAAGCCCTGCTACTAGAAAGAACGGATACTATAATTAAAACTCATGACTTAGTTTTATTAGCAAATAAATTAAAAGCGCCAGAAAATATAGTGCAACATACAAAGGAATTAACACTCGCTTATACATATTCAAGATATCCTGATATGCCTGAAATAAAAAATATTAAAGCTAAAGCCAAGATTTTCTTAAAGTATGCTAAAGATGTGATTAAATGGGTAAAAAAGCAGTTATAATAAAACAGCTAAAAAAATTTAAGAAAAGTATTTCAAAAGATTTTCCTTTAGATATAATGATTTTCTTTGGGAGCAGAGTTAGTGGCAAGCCACATAGATGGAGTGACATCGATTTAATTATAGTAAGTCATAAGTTCCAAAAAATGGATTTCTTTCAAAGAGGAGCGAGAATGTACGATTATTGGAAATTAGATTCGCCGGTTGATTTCCTTTGTTATGCACCAAAAGAATTTAGAGAAAAAAGTAAACAGATATCTATAGTAAGAGAAGCTCTAAAAAAAGGTATAGAAATTTAATTAATGTCTAATTAAAAATATGGAACTCTTCAAAGACAGAATAGATACAGGCAAGCAGTTAACTAAAAAACTTTTGAAATACAAAGGAAAAAATGCAATAGTATTAGCAATCCCCAGAGGGGGAGTTATAGTAGGCAATGAAATTGCTAAAATCCTTAATTGTAAATTAGATATAGTCGTCCCAAGAAAGATAGGCTCGCCTGAAGACCCAGAGTTTGCTATCGGCGCTGTAGCACCCGACGGTTCTGTATCTTTGGATGAAAATATCATAGAGACTTATCGCATAAGCGAGAATTACATAAAGGATAAAGCCAAAGAAGAGTTGCAAGAGATAAAAAGACGAATGAAAACCTACAGAGGTGACAAGCCATTTCCAGCGTTAAAGAACAAAGTTGTAATTTTAGTTGACGATGGCGTCTTTTCAATAACGTAAATGTTTAGATAGAAAAATCAGTTAAAAATTACGAATGTAATAGTTTCCTCCTTTATTTAGAGTTGAATTTACTTATTAATTTATTTATCATCAGAATGACAACAGCAATAGGCCGAAAGCCATCAATCCTATAGCAACCATCTTTATACCTATTGTTTTTGCATCAATAGTTTCTTTTATGATGCGAGGAAATTTTAACGAAATAAACATAGCTAGAATTAAAACAAATAAGCTTTGGAAACTTACGAAAACACTCACTAGAGTGATTGGACCTATTGATATGGCATTAGAATATAAAACAAAACCAATAAATCCACTAAGGACGCTTAAGAAAATGACAATTGCGAAATTATGTTTGCGAAATGATCTTGAAAAATTTTTTCTAACTGTAGGAAGAATAAATAAAGAAAGTTGACTTAGAGTCATGCCGAAATACCATGCAAAAAATATCCCCCAAAATATTCCTGATGAATATGCAAACTTTAACAGCACATCTACAATTGCTACTAAAAAACTAGAGAATAACATGAGAGCTACTGCGGGACTTAAATGAAAAGCTGTTCCAATTCGCCTTGCCGATATAAGAAAACCACCTAAAAGTATGATAGCAAAAGCAACATAGCGCAGCGGTGTTAATATCTCGTTAAGAAAAATTACTGCCAATACAAGTGTAAAAACTGGTGATAAATGCCATAATGGAACAACTCTTGATGCTTCTTCAAGTGATAAAGATTTCAAATAGGGTATGATTAAATAGGGCATTAAAATCCCTGCTACAAGAGCAGCTGTTAAGTGCTGGAGCGAAAGCGAAGGAATACCTATTACTAGGAGCAAAATGAAACTAAAAACTAAGCCAACAATTCCGAAAGAAGCTGTTAACGCGATTGAAGATTTGAGGTATTTCGTTCTTAATACTTTGTCCACTATGTTTGCAGAAGCCCAAAAAAACGTTCCAACTATCGCTAGGAGTACCCATGACATACAATCAATTTTATATAAGTTAGTTAAAAAGATACCCGAAGTGGAAAAGCTAGATAGTGTGATACGTATCACATATATGAAAGAATTTGTTTTAATGTTCGACATACCAAGAGAAGATCAGGCAAATTAAAAGATTTGATAGACATTGCAACCTTCATCAAAAAATCCGGAGGACAAGCAGCCATACTTGAAGAAAGCTAGTATTTTAAAAGAGCAATTAAAATTCAATTTTTAATCAGTTCCCTTCTATATTTCCCATACCTATCCTCAGGTGAATATTTTGGAGGATGCGGATTTCTAGTATCATTATTACACTTAGGGCAAACTTCTTTGAATGTATAATTTTTGCAGTTAACACATTTCCTGAGCTTCATTTGACAAACCTGTAAGTGCTTTCCACTTCCGAAGACTTGGAGGCCGCAACTATAGCATCCAACTTTTCTCTCAAGTTTTTCTCCACCATTTTCGGATCCACAGTCTTCAATTCCAGCCTGTATTTCGGCGCCGATATATATGCGATCTCAAGGTTAGGGATATCCAACCCCGACAAGGTCTTCTTAATCCTATCAATCCCATCCTCTGCATAAGACTTCAGCTCCAGTTCGACTTTAAGTACAATCTCCTTCTCCCTGAAACTTTTCTCAATAATCTTCAGCAATGCCCCCTTCCAATTTTCCGGAATATCTAGTTCTTCCAAGATTTCTTTGGAATCCCCGATCTCTTCAAAAGCAGTGAACAGTTCCCCAAACCTTTCCTGCAGCAAAAATCCAACTTCCTCGTATGATTGCTTCAAGTTTTTGTTCAGTTCCTTGCCGGCCTGCTCAAGTATCTTCTCAGCCCTTTGCTCCTTCCTGAATTCATTGATTTTTTTCTTTTCATCGTATTTTGAAACGCGCTTCAAGCTGAGGTTGACCAGATTCCTCTGCTCGTCTACCCTAACTACTTTCGCCACATACTGCTTGCTGGCTTTTACGAATTCCCTGATGTCATGTATCCACTTCCCAGCCACTTCTGATATGTGAATCATTCCTTCCGCATTGTATTCTTCCAGCTGACACCACGCAGCAAAAGGCGTTATCCTCTGGACTGTACACAAAACCAGTTCTCCTGTGACAGGCAAACCCTTTCTTTTTGTCAATCAAAACACCGATAAGAATTTTTATATTTCATAATGTTTATATACCGCTAAACCACACAGTAATTTCATGAAAGTCCAGCTCTTCGCAGCAATTCTCGGTTTCCTACTTATTATATCGCCGGCTTTTGCACTGAACATAACATTGTCTACAGACAAAGAAAAACTTTTCTTGGGCGAGACTTTCACTATGAAAGGAAAGATTGCATTTGATGACGGTAACAGTGGTACATTCGACTATCGAGCGGCAGTTGTTGCTCCTAAGAGAGTGATAATTTGCGATTCCAATAAAACAAAGACTGCTGCAGACGGGACATTCACTCTGGTCTGCAAGACCCCGACCAAAGAGGAGGCAGTTGCACTGGGAATACCTGCAGCTTCAGATAGGGCAATCATTCCTTTAAGACCAGGTGTAGCGGTTTTCGATTCTGCAAAAAATGAGACTGTGAAAAAACACGGAAGGGCGGTACTTGCCATAAATCCAGATAAGTACAAGGCAAGGTTTAACGGTATATTTTCCGACATAGACAATTTTATCAAAAAATCCGACTCGATTGTATCCGAGTGCAATAAAATTTCAGAGAGGGCTCAGAAGTTCAATGTCACAAGCATTGTTGACAAATGTCAGACGCTCAAAGACAAACTTAGCTCACTTATTCAAGATGCACAAAACATTTCTGCTCAAGCCTTGGAACTTTCAAAAAATCTCAATGCCACCAATCTGGAAGATTTCAAGTACGGCCTTTCCATAATAAAGGACGATATGAAGGAGTTCAGAAATGAAATTAAAGACCTGCGTGAGCAAGTAAAGGCCATAAGATGGGAAACATTAAAGGAAGTACGAGAGGTTAAGAGGGAAGCTGGAAAGGAAATCAGGGAAGAAAAGAAAGAAGAGCGCAAGGAAATTAAAGAATCGGCCAACGAAACAAGGAAAGAAATAAAGGAAGAAATTAAATCCAAGCGGGAAGAACTGAAAGAAAGGATAAAGAAAATCAGAGATAAAACAGAAAGCGAGGGTTCGAGATGAATAAGGGAATGAATTACATCATAGGGATAGTTGTTGTAGTCATAGTTTTAGCTGCTGTAGCTCTCATGCTAACTCAAAATCAGCCTGCTACCCAGCCGCCTGCTGCTCCAGTAGCGCCTCAACCAGCACCATCTCTTGATACGCAAACTGCAGAATCCTCATCCTCAGCTGCCGAGACATCAGCATCAACATTCGTTGATGAATCCACACCAACTTCAGACCAAGTGGTACCAGACCTAAGCTAATTTATCGCTTTATTATTTTAACAGTTTAATTTATTTCTATGGTGCAGATTGTTGCATTGGCAATTGTTTTTGTCATAAGCCTGCTTGGCTTGGCAGGCGGAGTGCTTCTAATCTACCGCGAAAAATGGGCTAAGGTAATTTCAAGATATCTGATTTCGTTTGCTATAGGCGCACTATTAGGCACAGCCTTTTTGGATTTATTGCCAGAAGCCATAGCAAAAGCCGGAGCTAATGAAAATATTTTAATTTATACACTCGTCGGCATTTTTGTTTTCTAGCTTTTGGAAAAGACACTGCTTTGGTACCACCATCATTCTATCGAGCATATATGGCATGGTAAACACCCTCCGGAAGAGAAAGCACACCCAGTCGGCTACATGATAATTTTAGGCGATGCTTTGCACAATTTCACCGATGGCATTGCAATAGCTGCAGGCTTTTTGATCAGCTTTAAACTTGGTTTGGCAACCTCTCTCGCAGTACTGTTCCATGAAATACCAGCGGAAATCGGTATATTTGCAGTTCTATTGCATTCGAAATTCAGCAGATTGAAAACCTTGCTGTATAGTTTGGCTGCGCAATTGACTGCAGTCGTAGGCGCTTTAGTCGGATTATTTTATCTGCCGTTGTTCGCAAACTCAGAGGCCTTGGTGCTTGCATTTGCTGCCGGCGGTTTCATTTACATCGCCAGTGCAGACTTGTTGCCCGAAACTCATAAGGAGAAAAATTTGAGTAAGTCTTTAATACAGGTAGGATTGTTGGTTCTCGGTATTTTAGTTATTTGGTACGTTGGGCAAATATTTCCAGAGTGAACAGCAATTTTAAATAATTAAGTTCACATTTTACTTTATGTCATTTGGCAAGTTACCGATCTTATTGCTAGTATCTGCTGTAATTTTATCCGGTTGCATAGGACAACCTCAACCAACTACAGAACAACCTGTGCCTGCTCCAGTTACTGCACAAGCAAGTCTTACTGTTAGTTCGCAATCTTTGGTTGGCGATGAAATTGTAGTGGACAATTTGTATTTGGACAAGCCAGGATATTTGGTTATACATAAAGATGCAGACGGCAAGCCAGGTCCTGTTATAGGTCATAGCGATTTACTTTCAGGTGAAAAGAATAATTCCAAAGTGTCGATCGATGCCAGTCAAGCTGGCACAAAAGTTTTTGCTATGCTCCATTACGACGATGACAATGATGGTGTGTATGGATTTCCTGACGAAGACAAGCCTGTGACATTGGAAGGAAATGCCATAGTTAAATCCATAGCACTTACTCAGCAAGCACCTACCCCATCTCCACCGTCTTCTGGAGAAACCAAGGAATTCAAGATAACCATAGAGCATAGCGGAGGATATTCACCAAATAAAATTTCTGTTAGCAAAGGTGATACAGTGAAGATTTTAGCAATTAGCAACCAGCCTTCCCATGAGCATGGGATAACGATTGATGCTTACAACATCAATAAGGCTGTGTTGAAAAGTTCGTTTGCCGATTCGGATATCATAGAATTTACTGCCGATAAGTCCGGTGCTTTCGAAATGTATTGCAAGACATGTGAAACAGGTCCTCTTCTAGCGCATCCTTGGATGAAAGGAACTCTGGAAGTCAAATGAGCTATAGATTATCAAGAGGACTTTTTATTTTGATCATATTCGGAGAGGCTGTGTGCAAATAAACGAAAGTTGTTTCAGGGCTTTTATGTCCTAAAAGCGATTGAACTTCTGAAACAGAACAGCCATCTTCAATTAAATGCGTGGCAAAACTATGACGCAAAGTGTGGCAGGAAATATTTTTCTCAAGTTTTGCTCCTTTTCCAGCTCTCTTAATAATTTGTTGCAAACTCCTCATGTCGTACTTTTTATTTCTTTGACTGATAAACAACCATTCGTTATTGTTTCTTGACTCTACGAATTTCCTGAGTTCGTCTTTTAGGGAATCTGCGACAATGAAAAGTCTATCTTTGCCACCCTTACCTCCACGTACCCAACCATAATTTTTGTCCAATTCAATGTCATTAATATTTAAGTTTATCAACTCACTAACCCGCAGACCAGCAGAATACATCAATTGCATCATTAACTTATGTTTAGGATTGCCAATTACGTTAAATAACTTCTTCACCTCTTCTCTACTTAGGACAACAGGCAGTTTTTCTGGAATTTTGCTGTACTTGATATCAATCCAAATTCTTTTGTCTAAGACATCTTCAAAAAGGAACCTAATTGCCATGTGATAGACGTTCATTGTATTCCCTGCCATCTCCCTTTCAGAAAGAGACTCTAGAAACAAGCGAACATCCTTCTTGCTTATCTCATTTATAGGTTTTCCAGCGGATTTGAGAAAACGATTGATACAGTAAATGTAAGTCTTTATGGTTCTTTCGCTGTATCTTCTTCTTTTGCACTCCCTTTTTACTGCCTCTTCAATATCTACAGGAATGTAAACCATAAATTATAACTGTATATCCTGCTTTAAATTTGCAGTCTTAAATTTCTAGAGTCATTATTCAAATTCCGCATCCTACAGCCCCGAATCCCATAAATACAGAGTCCTGAAAAAAAGAAGAGAAAAACTCTGACATCTTCGCAAAGAATTTACATTTGGGAAAGACCAAATATTTATGGAAGAACTTGCAGTATTT